>CAYUXF010000042.1:0-13456 GCA_964448755.1 uncultured bacterium | reverse complement strand
GTAGAATTACCGAGAAATAAAAGAATAGAAGTTGCTTTAACTTATATTTATGGTATTGGCATTAATGTCAGTAAGAAAATATTGGCAGATACCGGTGTCGATCCAGATATCAGAGTTAAAGATCTTTCCGAGGCCGATGTTGTGAAATTGCGCGATGCCATTCGCGGTTATACCACAGAGGGCGATCTCAGAAGACAGATCAGCTTAAATATTAAGCGGTTGGTGGAGATCGGCTGTTACCGTGGTCAGCGCCACAGAAAAAAATTACCGGTCAGAGGTCAAAGAACTAAGACCAATGCTCGTACTATGCGCGGCAAAAAGAAAACTATTGCCGGCAAGAAAAAAGTTGTTAAGTAATTAACCTAGAAAAGGGAGAGAGAGTTTAAAATGGCAGAAAAAAAGAAAGTTAAGACTAAAAAGAAAATTAAAAAGAACATTGCTGTCGGCGTAGCCCACATCAACTCTACTTTTAATAATACTATTGTCACTATTACAGATCTTACCGGTAATACGGTTTCCTGGGCTTCCAGCGGTGCGGCTGCTTTTAAAGGTTCTAAAAAAGGGACACCTTTTGCCGCGCAGCAGGCTTCAGAAATTGCCGCCAGAAAAGCTATTGAGCACGGTATGGCAGAAGTTTCTGTGCTAGTCAAAGGGCCTGGTGCCGGCCGCGAGACAGCTATCAGAGCGCTGCAGTCTTCCGGCTTAAGAGTAACTTCTATTAAAGATGTTACACCGCTGCCGCATAACGGCTGCCGTCCGTCCAAGAGAAGAAGAGTATAAATTTACGAGGAGTATTGAATAATGACAAAATATAATCAAGCGTCGTGTAAACAGTGCAGAAGAGAAGGGGAGCGCCTCATGCTTAAAGGCGAGCGTTGTCTTAGTGCTAAGTGCGCTATGAACAAAAGACCTTTCCCGCCCGGTGTGCACGGTAAAGCCATGAAAAAAATGACCGACTACGCTGTTCGTCTGCGTGAAAAACAGAGAGCTAAAAGGTTCTATGGTGTTTCAGAAAAACAAATGAGAAATTACTATGAAATTGCCGACTCTAAACCCGGCGTAACCGGTCTCTTAATGTTGCAGTATTTAGAGTCCCGCTTAGACAATATTGTCTATCGTTTGGGGCTGGCGGTTTCCCGCAAAGAGGCGCGTCAGTTAGTTAAACATGCGCATTTTAAAGTTAACGGCAAAAAGGTAGATATACCTTCTTACAAAGTAAAACCGGCCGATGTCATTGCTATTAAAGAAGGTTCTTTAAAATCGTTTGAGGTTGCTTTAGAGCGCGTTAAAGAGCGCAATTATCCGGCCTGGATCAATTTTAATCCTAATAGCAAAGAGGGTCAGTTAATTGCTCTGCCGCAGCGCGAAGAGCTCGATGTTCCTGTTTCCGAGCAGTTGATCGTTGAGTATTACGCTAAGTAGTTTTAAATTAGGAGGCATGTGTGGAAAAGTCCTGGGTTAAATATATAGAAAAAGAAGAAAATCACGGTGTTTTTATTGCTGAGCCTCTGGAGAGAGGTTTTGGTCATACACTGGGTAATTCGTTAAAAAAAATGCTTTACTCTTCACTGAGCGGCGCTGCCGTTCTCAGTTTAAAAATAGAGGGGCATGACGGCGCAGAAGAGATCAGCGGTGTTAAAGAATCGTTGACCGATCTGTTGCTTAATATTAAAGGGCTGGTTTTAAGATGTCATTCAGATAAAACCAAAGAGATCACTATTTCCGCTAAAGGGGCCGGTGAAATTTACGCTAAAGATATTCAGCACGATAACGAAGTAGAGATCGTTAATCCTACGCATTATATCGCTACTGTAGAAAAAGGCGGAAAATTAGAGATAGTTCTCAGTGTTAAAAATGGTATTGGTTATCTGCCCGGCAACGGCAAAAGCTCTGCCGGTAAAATAACGTTAGATGCCTCTTATTCGCCGGTAGTTAAGGCAGAATACGCTGTAGAGCCTACCCGTGTAGGTAAAAGTATCGACTACGATAAAGTTGTCTTAGATGTCTGGACCAGCGGCGCGCTTTCTACAGAAAATGCCGTTAAGAACAGTGCGGAAATTATCAGAAGTCAAATGGATTGTTTTTTAAATCCGGGCGAAAAATTTGAGAAGACCGGTGAGCTGGTTGTTGCTAAACAAAGCCAGAGTTCAGATCATTCTGTCTTCACTGCCGGGCCGTTAGATGCCGGTTATGCCACAACGCTGGGTAACTCTTTGCGCCGTGTTCTCCTTTCTTCTATTGAAGGGGCGGCTGTAACCAGTGTTAAAATAGACGGGACCGATCACGAGTTTTCTACACTAAAAGGTGTCAAAGAAGACATGATCGATATCATTATGAACCTTAAAAAGTTAGTCGTGGTCTGTTTTTCAGATCAGCCTAAAGAAATTAAAATATCGGCCAAAGGCGAAGGCGAAATTAAAGCTAAAGACATTGAGCACGATGACGAAGTTAAAATTATCAATAAAGATCTTTACATCGCTTCGCTTAATAAAGATGGTAAATTAAATATGACCATTACTGTCGAGCGCGGCAGCGGCTATGTTGTTTCAGATATTGTCGACAATAAAAATGTGCCAATCGGCACTATCCCGGTCGACGCGGTCTTTTCACCAATCACTAAAGTTAACCATCGCGTAGAACCGCTCAACGGCAATAATGCCAATCTGGTCATCGATATTTGGTCTAACGGCGCGGTAGATATTGAAGGTGCTGTTAAAAAAAGCGCGGCTGTTCTTAAAGATAAAATGGAACTTTTCTTAAAGCTTAACGAGAAACCGGGCGGCCTGGAAGATGGTGCCGAGAACAACGGCGAAGGTTCAGCTAATGGTCTGGAATTAACTATCGAAGATCTGGAACTTTCTGCGCGTTCGTCTAACTGCTTAAAAAAAGCCAATGTTCAGACCGTGGCGGAATTAGTGGAAATGCCGTTAGAAGAATTAATGAAAATTAAAAACTTCGGTAAAAAATCGGCAGATGAGATCGATGAAAAATTGGCTCAGTACGGTTTAGCTCTTAAAGGCGACGCCGGTGCTGAAGAATTTGCAGAAGAAGATGAAGAATAACGAAGGGAGTCTTGAAAGATAATGCGTCATAAACTTGGATACAATAAACTCAGTAAGCCCACAGACCAAAGAATAGCTTTGTTGCAGAACTTGGCCGTGGCTTTGTTTAAATATAAAAAAATAACTACTACCGAGGCCAGAGCTAAAGAGCTTAAAAGGTTTGTCGATAAAGTTATTGTTTTAATAAAAAAAGAAGATCTGGCTTCCAGAAGAAAAGTAGTTTCTTTATTACAGCAAGATAAAGAATTAGTTAAAGCTCTTTATGCCAATACGGCAGAATTTAAAAAGAGAAGCAGCGGTTTTTCTCGTATTGTTAAAATTGGTCCGCGTCGCGGCGATGCTGCAGAAATGGCATTAGTAGAGTTAGTTTAAGAAGGTGTATAACCTTTTACTGGAAATAGCGTATTTAGGGAGCAATTATTCAGGGTCCCAGATACAAAAAAACGGTATAACTATACAAGATCTTTTAAATAAAGCGGTTAAGAAAATTTTTTCTCAAGAAAATATTAAAACTATTTTTTCGGGAAGAACAGATGCGGGCGTTCACGCCTGCGGGCAAATTGTCAATGTTGCCGTAGCAAAACAAATTAAGCAGGCTAATCTCAAAAGAGCGCTTAATTCCCTGCTGCCGGCCGACATCAGAGTTAAAAGAGCGGAGTATGTCCAGCAAGATTTTAACGCCAGATATTCTGCCCGGAGCAGAGAGTATGTCTATAATATAGTCGTAGCTCCTAACCAACCGCTTTTTATGCAGGGTCAAACCTGGTGGCTGGCCGAACCAAAACTCAATCTCCGTTTAATTAAAAAAGCGGCAAGAGTTTTGAAAGGTAAAAAAGATTTTACTTCTTTTTGTGCCGCCAATAGCAGTGTAGAAAATAAAGTCCGCCGGGTCTTTATTTCAAAAGTAAAAGTTGCTAAAGTTCAAGCCTGGCCCGGCAATAAAAAAGAAAAATGTCTGCTGATCTCATATCATATAAAAGCCGATGGTTTTTTATATCATATGGTCCGCAATATAGTTGCTGCTTTAGTTGATGTCGGTCTAAAAAAAATGACCGTCGCCGAGCTTAAAAAAGCGCTGGCCGCTAAAGACAGAAAACAGCTCAAGTCGGTCACCGCGCCTGCTGCGGGCTTGAGTTTAATAAAAGTTAATTATTAGTTTTGGATAAATTTAGAAGGAGAACAAAAGAGAAATGGCAGAGGTAAAAATTAAACATCAAAAAACATGGAACGCCAAAAAAAGTGACGTCGAAAGAAAATGGTATATTGTAGATGCCGAAGGCGCTGTCTTAGGCCGTCTTTGCAGTAAGGTTGCTAAATTGCTGCGCGGCAAAGATAATCCGCAATATACACCGCACGTTGATACCGGCGCCTTTGTCGTTGTTATCAATGCCGGCAAAGTTAAAGTTACCGGCAATAAAGCTGCCGATAAAAATTATTACCGCCATAGCGGTTACCCGGGCGGCATTAAGTCTATCTCTTTTGATAAACAATTAGTTAAAGATCCTACCAAGATCATTATGGAAGGTGTTAAAGGTATGTTACCTAAAGGACCTATGGCCAGAAAAATGCTGACCAAATGTAAGGTTTTTGCCGGTGCCCAGCATACGCATGAAGCGCAAAAGCCGGAAAAGATCAGTTTATAAAATCAGAAGAAGGAGTTAATATAAAAATATGACTGCGGAAAAAAAACCAAAAACAACCAAAACGACAGAAGCTAAAAAAACTACAGCCAAAAAAACAACTGCCGCTGTAAAAAAACCTGTCGAGAAAAAAGAAACAGCACATCATCATACTATCGATGAAGCTAAAGTTGTTGTCAAAAAGAAAACCGAAGAAAAAGTTGTTTTTAAAAAAGGTGTGCAATATTACGGCACCGGACGGCGCAAAAACGCTATTGCCAGAGTTTTCTTAGTGCCTGGTAATGGTCAAGTTTCGGTTAATGAAAAAGAAGCGTTAGAGTATTTAGATAACAGATTGGTGTTGTTAAATATGGTTAACAAACCGTTAATTGTCGCCAACTTAAAAGATAAATACAATGTGGTTGCCTCCGTTAACGGCGGCGGTAAAGCCGGTCAGGCCGGTGCAGTAGCCCACGGTATTGCCAGAGCTATTGTAGAACTTAATCCTGATCTTAAAAAAATATTAAAGATCGAAGGTTTAATTACCAGAGACCCGCGTGTTAAAGAAGCTAAAAAATACGGCCGTAAAAAAGCTCGTAAAGGCTACACTTTCCGCAAACGTTAATTTTTTCATATTAATATTCATAAAAAAGGGCTGTCAAAACGACAGCCCTTTTGGTTTTATCTGGAGTTTATTTTTCGTTATACTGCGCTTTTTTTCTCTCTGCTCAATAAATAAAAAATAACAGCCAGCACAAAGGCTACAAAACCTATCGCTACACTTACTTTCAATGGCATGCGCTGAAGATTAATATCTATTCTAATTCTCAAAAGAACTCTGGTGAAATGAACAAAAAAACAGGTACTGAAGAGACCGGATAACCATAAGAAAAATCTTTTCATTATCGTCACCGCCTTTCGTGTGCGTAGAGGCAACTATTATAATTCTTTTCCAAGCGGAGTTTCAAGATGCTGTGATCATCTTAAACAACTCATCAAGCAGTTCTTTTTCCGGCACGGTCTTTATTTTTTTCCCTTTGGCAAAAATTATCCCCTGTCCTTTGCCGCCGGCAATGCCGTAATCGGCGTGGGCGGCTTCGCCCGGGCCGTTAACTACACAGCCCATTACCGCTACTGTTATATTTTTTTTAATTGTCGCCAATCTTTTTTCTGTCTCTTTGGCCAGTGCTATCAGGTCGATCTCTGTTCGGCCGCAGGTCGGGCAGGAGATAATTTCTGGCATTTCATATAAATTGAGTGCTTTTAAGAGGTGCTTGGCTGTCTCTATCTCTTTTACCGGGTCAGCGGTTAAAGAAACTCGGACAGTATCACCTATACCATCTGCCAACAGTGCTCCTATTCCTACAGAAGACCTAATCACTCCGGCGAACTCTGTTCCCGCCTCTGTAACGCCTATATGGAGCGGATAACGGAATGTTTTGGCGGCCTGCTGGTAGGCGGCAATGGTTTCTAGAACAGAGGAAGATTTTACCGACAAAACAATATTTCTAAATTTTTGTGCTTCAAAAAACTTTACATATTCTTTGGCCAGCTTAATGATATCTTTATCTGCTGAGCCTTTGTTAACACCTATCCGTATTGGTATATTGTATTCTTTGGCCTTATTGATGATCTCCTTGAGTTTATCGGCTC
The DNA here is from genome assembly GCA_964448755.1 of uncultured bacterium. Lineage (GTDB taxonomy): Bacteria > Margulisbacteria > Termititenacia > Termititenacales > CAYUXF01 > CAYUXF01. The sequence goes on along the minus strand of CAYUXF010000042.1, from coordinate 7,122 downwards.
CTTTAATGTTGCCGGGGTTAATGCGTATTTTATCGGCACCCGCCTCAATGGCGCCAATCGCCAGGCGGTGATCAAAATGGATATCGGCAATTACCGGGATATTTGATAGTTTTTTAATTTCCGCAAAGGCTTCAACTGCTTTTGGGTTCGGCACAGCTATACGGGCAATATCGCAACCAGCTTTTTCCAGGGCGGTTATCTGTTTAACGGTCGCTTTAATATCGGTAGTCGGAGTATTGGTCATAGACTGAATGGCAATGGGGTTATTCCCGCCAATGAGCACGTTCCCTATTTTTATCTCTTTGGTTTTGTTCCGTTTCATTAAAATAATATTAACATAGTTTGTGTTTCTCGACGAGTTTTGGCCAGTATCACTCCCCGCCGCAGGCGGGGAGTGATACTCTTTGATTTTATTTTTGCCTAGTGAGATTGCCCTCTCCCATCAGCTGTTCTATCAATTTTCTGGGAGAGGGCAGGCGTAAGCCGGGTGAGGGATATTAAGAGGGTGACCTGTGGGAGTCGGATGGGGATAGATGAGCGGCCTTTTCCCCTGCAACCAATTATTTAAACCCACGATATCTAGAAGCCTATGTTTAAAAGAAAAACTATCAGTCAAAAAAAACAAAAAATATCAGAAGAACTTTCTTTTGGTTTTGAGTTAAAACCTTACGATCCGCAAAAACAGCTAATAATTACCGGTGAGAATAAGTATTTTAAACGCATCCTCGGCGATGCCAAAGAGAATGCGGAAAAATTAAATAATATTCTCAATGAACTCTGGCTTAAAAAAGCAGATAAGTCTAAAAATCTCCTGATCTATAAAAATGTTAAATACACCCGGGCTTTTTATGGCCCCTATCAAGGCTGGGTAACCTCAAATGATCCGGCAAATATCAGAAAGATAGCGCTCTCGCTTGGTTCGGATATTCAAAAAATAAAACTAAGTGCCGATGATAATTTCATTAAAAAAATTAAAAATATTAATCAATGGCAAGTAGATAGATTAACAGATAAATTATTTGCTATTTACAATAAGCCTAATGGCTGGCTTTTAGGTAAAGTGGTTTTAAATAATTGTGAGTTTTTTCTTGACTATGGCGATTGGTTGACCGACCTTGCTAATTTACCGGCGGTCGCTCTTTTAATGGGCCGTATCTACTTTGATTTTCCTTTAGAAGAAGTTAAAGATGACGAAATGGTCATTACCGATGCCGATGAGGATTTAAAAAAACTATATGGTATCACGGAGGGTCACCGCAAAAAAATTAATAATATTTTAGGCCAAGCCTGGGTAGAAAAAGGGTCACCGCAAATAAACGAACTGGAGCTGACCATTGCAAATAAAAAAATTACTTTTAATTTGCGGGTAGTTGGTTTGGGTAAAGTTTTGTGGGTCACCAAAAAAACAAACCTGTCGTTAGTGGCTAAAATGGTCGGTGCAATGTGTTTTGATTTTGAGCCCAAAAAGCTCAATGAAGAAGAGGATATTATTATCCGGCAGCGCGATCCGCTGATCAGAAGTATTTTTGGCACAATAACTACACCGCAGGCTATCAATAATTTAAATGAAATATTAAATACGCTCTGGCTCAAAAAAGAGAACCAGCAAGAGAACAAGCTGGAGTATCAGGGTATTGTCTTTTATCGTGTCATTAAAGAGCATAATGCTACTGGCTGGGCTACCTCTTTGGAGAATTATGAAAAGTTAAAAGATCTCAAAGAAGAAATTTTAAAATATAAAAAATAGTAAGTTTTTCCCAAAATAGTATTTTGTTTTGTATCACTCCCCGCCGCAGGCGGGGAGTGATACTCTTTGATTTTATTTTTGCCTAGTGAGATTGCCCTCTCCCATCAGCTGTTCTATCAATTTTCTGGGAGAGGGCAGGCGTAAGCCGGGTGAGGGATATTAAGAGGGCGCTTTGCGGGAGTCGGATGGGGATAGCTTTGGCGGATGAGGATAATCCTACATCTTCTCTGGTGCCGAGACGCCCAGTAATTCCAAAACTATTTTAATCGTATTTTTAATTGATTTAATTATCGCCAAGCGGTTGGCGGTAGTCTGTTCATTGTCGGTTATTACGCGGCATTCGTGGTAAAAGTTGTGGAAGAGTTTGGCCAGTTCTTCGGCGTAACTGCAGAGCCTATGAATATTGTAGTTCTGGGCAATATTTTCCAGCTCATCTGGCAGGCGCGCTATTTTTACCATGACCGCGCGTTCACTGGGGGCTAATTTGTATTGTGTGTTAATTGCGAAAGAAGATCCCTCTTCTCCCCTCTCTTTTGAAGCGCCGCACTGAGCTTGTCGAAGTGAGAGGGGCTGGGGGTGAGTTGTTGTTTTTTCTTTTTCATGGTTTCGCAATATCGAGCAAATCCTGGCATGAGCGTATTGAACATAATAGACCGGGTTTTCGTTCGATTTTTTTACTGCTAGCGAAAGGTCAAATTCCAGTGGGGTATCACAGGAGTAGCGGGCCAAAAAGTAGCGGATGGCGTCTGCGCCAATCTCTTCGGTCACTTCATCTAACGTAATTATTTCGCCAGTTCGCTTAGAGAGTCTGACCGGCTGACCGTCCCTAAAGAGCGAGACCAATTGCCCGATAATAACCTTGAATTTTATTTTATCCCCCTCTCTTTCAAGAGAGGGGGCTGGGGGGTGAGTTAGTGCTTCAATCGCCGCTGCCACCCGTTTTACATAACCGTGGTGATCAGCGCCCCAAATATTAATTAGTAAATCAAAGCCGCGATCCAGTTTGTTTTTATGGTAAGCAATGTCGCCTAAAAAGTAAGTTCTGGCACCGTCGCTTTTAACTAAGACACGGTCTTTGTCGTCGCCAAACTCGGTCGCTTTAAACCAGAGCGCCCCCTCTTGTTCATATGTTAAATTATGGTTTTTTAAAAACTCTATAACGCTATCAATAGAGGGCGCTAAAGATCTTTCGCTAAACCACTCATCAAATTCTACGCGCGCATTTTTTAAGCTATTAGCCTGAGATTTTTTCATGTGTTCTACAGGGTCTTCATTTATCTTGGCCAGATCATGGATATAAGCACCGTGATAGCCGTCTTCAGGTATCGCGGTATTATTTTTGACAGCTTCTACAGATCTATAAAAATTTTGGATCTGGTTGCCGAGATCGTTTACATAAAACTCACGGTGGACAGTGTAGCCCGCTTTTTTTAAAACGCGAGATAACGTATCGCCAATGGCGGCCCAACGGCCGTGCCCAATATGCAGTGGGCCGGTCGGGTTGGCGGAGACATATTCTAAAATAGTTTTTTTATTTTGGCCTATAGTCAGTGTGCCAAAGTTCTCGTCAATATTGAGAATATTGTTAAAAAGAAAAGTATCGTTAATTCTAATATTAATAAAGCCGTTGATCGGTTCAAAAGTAAAATTTTCAGCTATTGAATTCAGGCCGTTGCAAATTTCTGCGGCTATTTCCTGCGGTTTTCGGCGCAGTTTTTTTGTCAGACGCAGAGCGGCGTTGGTGGCATAATCGCCGTGGTCGTAGTTTTTCGGCTCTTCTATGGTTATTTCCTGAGCGCTCAATTCATAGGGCGGCTGCGCTAAAAATTCCGTTAAGAGCTTTTTAATTTCTTCTTTAATATACATGCGGCAAATTATAACAGATACCGTATTATTTTTGTATTTAACATTGGTTTATAGTATCCATCCCCGCCGTAGGCGGGGATGGATACCTTTGGTGTCTGCAAAATTTAATAAGCTGTTGTTATTTTTTCTTTTAGTTAATTAATAACTCTATGCTTCCCCTCCCCGTTTGACGGGGAGGGGTTAGGGGTGGGGATAATTAATACATATTCACCGGATCAACATCTATTTCTATTTTGACGTCGTTTTCTTCATTAAAGTCACTGTAGTTTATCTCCTGGTCGCGCAGAAGCATTTGCCAGCGGTAAAAGCCGCGCAGTTTCTGTAAGGGACAGGGTGTTGGCCCCAAAACATTGGCCGGCGGATATTTTTCGGCAATTTCCAATATCCTTTGCCGGGCTTTTTTTTCATCTGGTGAGGAGACGGTTAAAAGTATTAATTTGCTGTAAGGTGGGTAATGCGCCGCTTTTCTAAAAGCGCTTTCTTGTTCAAAAAAAGTTTGATAATCATGTTCGGCTGCCGCTTTAATGGCGTAATTTTCCGGGTTATAAGTTTGTATTATCACCTCGCCACCTTTGGGACCGCGTCCTGTCCGGCCTGCTACCTGCGCTAACATTTGAAAGGTTCGTTCGCCCGCTCTAAAGTCCGGCAGGTGCAGTGAGCTGTCGGCGGAAATAATTCCCACCAGCGTTACATCAAAAAAATCGTGCCCTTTGGCTATCATCTGTGTCCCCAGTAAAATATCGGCATTGCCGTTAGTAAATTCTTCTAAAATATCGCTGTGTGCCGTTCTTTTTTTAACGGTGTCGGCATCCATGCGCAGAACTCTGGCCTGGCCAAAGAATTTATTCAGTTCGGTTTCTACTTTTTGTGTGCCGGTGCCAAAAAATTTAAAATATTTTGAGCCGCATTTAGGGCAGGTTTCCGGCACCCGGATATTTTTATTGCAGTAATGGCAGCGGGCACTGCCATCCTGGTGGTAAGTTAAAGAGACATTGCAGCGGTCGCATTCCAGAACATAGCCGCATTCCCGGCAGGAAACAAATGTCGAGAAGCCGCGCCGGTTGAGAAATAAAATTATTTTTTCTTTTTTCTGCAATTTTTCCGCAATAGCTTCGCGCAGCTCGCGTGAAAAAACAGAAAAATTTCCTTCGCTGAGTTCCTGGCGCATGTCAATAATTTTTACTTCCGGCAGGGGGCGGCCCATTACGCGTGTCGGCAATAGAGCGTAGCCGTAATTGGGCTGTTCTTTAAACAGAACAAAAGTTTCCAACAACGGTGTGGCCGAGCCTAAAATAACTTTAGCACCGGTCTGTTCGCCTCTTTTTAAAGCAATGTCTATGGTGTGGTAGCGGGGGTTGTTATCCTGTTTAAATGAACTATCGTGTTCTTCATCTATAATAATTAAACCTAAGTTTTTAAATGGCGCAAAAATGGCGGAGCGGGCACCGACTACCACATTGACTTCGTTGTTAACTATTTTTTGCCAGGCCTCTTTTTTCTCTTTGGGCGTCAAGCGGCTGTGGATCACCGCTATACTAAAGCGCTCGGCAAAGCGGCTGATCGTCTGCGGTGTCAGTGAGATCTCCGGTACCAGAACAATGACCTGTTTCCCGGCCTTAACGGTTTTTTCCGCTGTCTGCAGATAGACTTCGGTTTTGCCGCTGCCGGTAACGCCATGTAAAAGGGTGAATTGTTGCTCTTCTATTATTTTTAAAGCTGATTGTTGATGTTCTGTTAACTGCATGATCACAAAATTATAACATTCAATATAACCCCGCCGACAGTTAATAAATAAACAATAAAAAAATAACGTTCATTGTAAGTTTTTGTTACCGCTAAAAAATAATAAGAAAATCCGGCGCCAATAAATAAAATTGGCCAGAATAACATATCTATATCTAATACCGGGATCGTTAGTATGTAACATAACACTACAAAAAAACCTGTTAAATGACGCGCTCTTTTTAAGCCTAATAACACGGGCAGGGTTTTTAGGTTTGTCGCTTTGTCGCCAGCGGCGTCTTTGAGGTCAATAAAATTAATTGCCAGAGGAAAAAAGATCAAGAAATACCAGAATAAACTTTCCGGAAAAAAGTCAAAATTTCCTCTGGCAAAAACGTAGCCGTAGAGGATCATTAAAAGAGAGTTTAGGCCAATTAAAAATTTTGAGAAAAAAGGGATCCTTTTAAAACGGAATGGCGGGCAGGAATAAAGCGTATATGTGGCAATGAAGAGCAGCGGGAATAAAATAGAATAAAAAAAGTTAAAACCCAGGCAAAAGAATATCAAGATCAAACTAAAGAGAATAATTAGTTGATAATAATTTTGTATCGTCAATGTCCCCTCTATCAAAGGCCTTTGCGGACTGTTCAATAGATCTTCCCGGCGGTCAGTAATATCATTGACCAATAGACAAATAAAGCAGGAAATAAAAATAGTTGTTACGGCAACCGCAACCGCCAGGTATTGACAGGTAAAGCCCGGTATATAAGTGGCGGCTAATGTAAACCCAAAGACGAACATGCCTGCAAAATGCAGTATCCTCGTCAGTCTGATGTTTTGCCAAAAGGCTATAAATGCTTTTTTTGCCGTCCAATAAAAATAGAGATTTAATTCAGCTAAAAAGATCAAGAGAAAAATATAAGTTATGCTCATCGTCTGGGTTGCGATATTTTTAATGTTAAAATAAATGCCGAGCGAGATGTAGGGCATAATGCCGGCGGTAAATATAATTGTATAGGAAATTATTAAAGAAAAAATAGTTTTAAACAAAGAATTAGTTTTAATAAAGGCCAGTGAACCTATCAAAAAAAGAATAACTATTATTTCTATTCTTATCCCAATAGTTACGCCGTGTTCTGTCATCGGTCCAAAAAATGTCAAAAACCAGCTAATGACATCCTGCCAGTTTTTGGGGTAGAGGTATTCCATTTTTCCGCCGCCGTAAAATAATAGATCTATCAGTGGTGCCAGCAATATACTGCAGGAGCCAATTGAAAAGAATTTAATGCTGGCTTCGTGAGAGATCTTTAAAATAAATTTATTGGCTAATGCCAGGGCAAAAATTAACGCTACATAAAATGAGGTATAGTGAATAAATAGTGTTAGTTTATAACCGTAGCCGGTCGAGAGCGGTTCTATTATATTGCGCAAGGTAACAGCAGCAAAAAAAACAAAGAGTGTTTTATATATAGAGATCGTTTCTATTTTACTGACAATGCTGGCAAAAAAAATCTTTAGTTTATTGAACATTTTATTTATTTTCTCAGAATTATTAAAAAAACTCACTGTTTTTTAATAAAAATATCCACCAGAAAAATTCAATGTATAAAATTGCCAAAAGAGGGCATATATATTTTAAGTTTTTTAATTGAGTTATTAGATTAACTCACCTAGGTTGAAAAAATGATGCTTCCCCTTGGGGAAGCTCCACTAAACCTGAACGTTAGTGAATGGTTTAGTGGTGAAGGGGTATATTAGAGGGGGAATCATGCTCAAAAACATTAAAT
>CAYUXF010000041.1:2491-13542 GCA_964448755.1 uncultured bacterium | reverse complement strand
TTTGCCAGATCACGTTTTACACTCCAGCCTAGCTGTTTCTGTTCGCTATCTTTTAATCTTTGAAATTCCTTGATCAGATATATTTTAAATTCTGCACTTATCCACATCCCGAATTCAAAAGCAATATCTTTATGCGCATATGTACCACCATAACGGCCCGCGGTGGCCTTTAAACCTATCGCCTTGGTCTTTTCGACCCATTCCTTAACGCTTAATTTATAACTATTCAACCCTGCCTGGCTTCTAATTATGGCAAATTCGCCATAATTAAAATTTGGATTGTTTATTTTTTCCCAAATACCGAGAAACTCTACAGTATTACGATTACGCAGCCAATCCGATATAAAAAAATCACCATCTTTAGCTTTCAACATATCAGTCAAAGAAATAAAGTCGTCTTTATCAAAACTTAAGATCGTAATTTCTGTTCCTTGTACTTTTATTTTAGTCACATTTCACCTTTATTACCGTATCTTAGCCGAGCTTGTTGAGGCTACACCGTATCCATAAAACTTTTTTCCACTTTATTGAACATAACAATACCAACTAATAAAATAATAATAGTCGCTATGCCGCTGTTAATGACCATAGAGAGGTCCACTGTACCGACTCCCAAAAATATCTTTCTAAAAATCTCCACTACCGGCGTCATGGGGTTAAGAAGCGCCAGCGGCCGCCATTTTTCCGGGATCAGTGAGAGCGGATAAACTATTGGCGTAGCGTACATAGCAAGTTGCATGGCAAACGGCATAGCAAAAGAGAGGTCCCTGTACTTGGTTGTCAAAGAAGAGGCAATGATCCCTATCCCCAGTCCCAGCATGGCCATTTGCGCTAACAATAGAGGCAATAATAAGAGCAAAGTCAGGTTAGGCCAGAGAATAGCACCTTTAAAAAAATAAATTAAATAGATCGCCAGGAACATGCTGAACTGGATAATAAATTTAATAATATTACTAAACACTGTAGCTACAGGTATGACCAGCCGGGGAAAATAGACTTTACCGAAGATGTCGCGATTAGTTACAAATGTATTGGCAGTATTGAGGACACTTTCTGAAAAATAGCTCCAGCAGACGGTACCGGAAAGGTAGAATAAAATTGGCGGCAGGCCGTCGGTAGAAATACCGGCAATGGCGCTAAAAATTAAAGTGAACATCCCGGAGGTAAAGAGCGGCTGAATGACCCACCAGAGGGGCCCTAAGATAGTTTGTTTATAGTAAACCACAAAATCACGGTAAACAAATATTTTAATAAGGTCGCGATACTGCCAGATCTCTTTAAAATTGATATCTAACCAGCCGCGTTTGGGTTTAATAACAGCGGTCCATTCGTTCTGTTGTTTTTCCGCAATATCTTTAATTTTTTCTAGCATTTTTATATTAAAATTTCCTTATTTTTCAAATAATAAAGTTTATATTTTAACCTATTTAAATTTTTTAGGATACTTTTTAAAATGCGTTTGGCGTACATTATCTCCATTTTCCGGTTCCCGAGCCTAGCCGAGTAGCGCGCTTTAATCTCGCTACCTTATACGTTTAACAACCAGTCCAGGGCATTCATTTGCGTTATTCCATCATAATTATTTGCAGGCCATTCATCCAAAGTTAATAAGATTTTTGGGAAATGATCATTTATTTTTTTTAAAGGAGCTAATTCTCTAGCTAAAGTTTTTTCATCTAAGACACTTTGCGCTACTTGAATATATTCAATATTTTTACCCTTTACGGCGACAAAATCAACTTCAATATCACCTATTTTGCCAATGCTGATTTGATAACCCCTGCGATAAAGTTCTAGAAATACAATATTTTCTAATATATGTCCGTAATCTGCGTGTTTAGTTCCTAGTAAAAAATACCTTAAACCAATATCCACAACATAATATTTTTCACCAGTCTTAAGATACTGTTTTCCTTTAACATCATAACGGCCTATCCTGTACAAAATAAAACTGTCTGTCAAAGCTTTTAAATAGTTCTCAACAGTTGGTGGTGTAATTTTTCGGCCGGAAGAAATCAAGGTGTCACTTATTTTCTTAATAGAAGAAATATTACCGATATTATCAAACATAAATTTTATGACGCTCTCTAAAATAGAGACATCGGCAATATTATGTCGGGAGACAACATCCTTTAAAACAACTGTATTGTAAATACCACTTAGATACTCTCTTATTAGTTTTTCTTTATGATTTAACTCCAGCACATAAGGAAAAGAGCTCTGAGTTAAATAGTCTCTATATTTTTTGTTAAGATTAACGGCAGTATTATCTGCAGACAAATATTCTTTAAAAGATAAAGGTAACATTTTAATCTCAATATATCTACCGGAAAGTAATGTCGCAATTTCTGCCGATAACATATAAGCATTTGAGCCTGTTAGATAAATATCTATATTTTTTTTCAAAAAAAGACTGTCAACAGCTTTTTGAAAATTGGGCACATTCTGAATTTCATCTAAGAAAATATAGTTCTTTTTATCCGAAACCAGATTAGTAAGAAGATGATCATGCAATTTTTTATAATCTGTTAACTCTTCAAAATCAATATCTTCAAAATTTATAGTTTGTATCTGTTTTTTGCTAACACCAGTTTCTCTTAGATGATCTTGAAATAGTTCAAAAATAGTAGATTTTCCACAACGTCTAACACCGGTTATGATTTTTATCAATTTTTTATCTTTAAAAGCTATTAATTTTTCTAAGTAAATGTCTCTCTTTATCATTTGAGCTATTTTAGCACTAACAGTAACAATGTCAAGTTTTTAAAATACACTTTAAAAACATTATTATTATTTGAACTTTTCAAAATACATTTTAATAAAATAAAAGCGCGCAACCGAGAACACTTTTATTACCACCTCACTCCTTTAAAAAACTTTATTTCTCCCCTCCTTACCGCTTCAGCGGAAGGAAAAAACTATTAACAGCTGAACTTAATCCAACACTTTTAATAAATTCTCTTTATTAAAACTATTCAGCAACGCCTCGTATTCCAGAAAAGGAATTACATCATTTAAAACCTTATTAAAATTACTGCTGCCTATAACTTCTTTCAAGTGATCCCGCCAATTAACGACGGTTATTTTTTGAGGATAATTGAACTGCAGCAAAGCATTATTTAAAAACTCAAGATTAGGCGTTATCCCCTTTGTTAAAAGCCAAAAAAGATCAAAATAATCACGCCCTTTAGAATAGCCTCTGGTCAAAAGCGCGTTTATTTTTCCTGCCAATAAAGAACCTTGATCATAATGACATAAAGCCAGCGGAATAAATTTATTGATCACCTTTGTAGCCAAAACTGCTCCGGCAGGAGGGTTCGTATCAAGGTCTATTTTTATTGACAGTTTCTGGTCTTTTTGATCAGAAATACCCAATTCATAGCTGATCTCATTAAAACCAAGCATTGCCGAAAGAACGGCAGTTTGATCTTTATATTTTAAGGTCAGTGTATAGCCAGACAACTCCAGCTCTTTTTTTATAAATTCTAAAAAATTTTTAAGATCAAATTTATCCCTGGCCGGTTTGACCAGAGAAAAATCTAGATCTTCCGAAAAACGCGGCAGATTATAAATAATGCGCAAAGATGTGCCGCCGACAAAAGCAGCTTGTTGAAAAAAATTATATTTTTGCATGATCGACAATAAATAAGACTGTAGATACTCACGGCAAATATTTAATCGATCTTGTTCCGGTGTTTGCAGCGCCAGTTTTGTTAAATGATCTCTCATAATATTTTCTCCTGTTGTTCCTCTTGTTCCAAATATTCAATTATCAATCTGGCCGCCTGCAAGATATTTTTTTTCTTAAAACGTTCAGCCGTCATTAGTAATTTTTTTTTGTTAATTACTTCCCTTGTATTTTGCAGACGAAGCTCTTGCAAAAATCCCTGGTCTATGGAGACCCTGTTCACATAAATATAATCCAGCAAAGCTTTTTCTGGCGTCGCTAAATAAAAAGCGGTATTGCCTTTTTCAACTGTATCATATCCCCAAAAAAGGCCTGGCTGGATATGCCTATATGAAAATTTGCCCGCTAAATTACTAAAAAAATTCGCCCTTCTGGTAGTCAAGGCAGTATAAACAAAAACTCCCTCCGGGATCAAACCATAAAACTCCAGGGCCTTTTCCAGACTAATATATGACGGCCGCAACAAAACACAAGCTAAATAGTAACCATTGAATTGCTTACCGCCATATTCTTTCGGCAGTAGATAGATACCTCTCTTCAATTGGATCAATTGCCCGGTTTTTACCCAGCGGCCAAATTGCCTGGCAACATCAGTCTCTCGCTCCTGAAAAATAGCAGCAGCGGTTTTGGACTCGATCAAAGGAAGATCGGAACATTTTTTGATCAATTCCCCATATTTCATTACATTAATTTACCATAAATGAACAATTAATGCAATAGATTATCTTGATTTTCACTTTTCTATCAGAATAACTCAATATCTCATTCCCTTTCGGGAGTATATTTATGTTTTTGGTAGGGGACTTTGCGCCAATTCCAAGTAAAGCTTATTCCATTCCCCGGCAATTTTTTCTACCGAAAAATTCTCTACCATTCTCGTGCGGGCATTTTGCCCCAAGGCCTCACCAGTTTCCGGCTCACGCAAAAGCGCTAGAATTGCGGCAGCCAGCTCATCTATTTCATAAGGCGAATCCAGTAAAACAGCCGACTCGTCTGCTTTAACTATTTCCGGTATACCACCCCGCTTAGTAGCTAAAATAGCACAGCCGCAAGCGGCCGCCTCATAAATGGTTTTTGGTGAAGGGTCATCCCAATTGACCGGAGAAACAAACAGATCGGCCAAAGAATAGATCTGCGGTAATTCATTATTATCAATAAAACCGGTAAAAATAATATTATCTTTAAACGGCTCCGCTATTCTTTTTAACTTTTTAATAAATGGCGTCTCTTTAGCGCCAGAAAAAAAAGAAGACCCTATTAACAATAGTTTTGCTGACGGTTCCTCTTTTAAGACCAGCGGAAAAGCCTCCAGCAATTTATCTACCGCTTTTTCCGCCACCAGTCTGCCGACAAAAAGCAGAAGCTTGCCGTGCTCAATCGCATATTTTTGACGCAGCTGCACCTGCTCTTTTGCGCCTTTAAAAGACCGAAATTTTTCAACATCTATAGCGTTATAAATAATTAAAGTTTTAGCCCGTGCCTTTTCACAAACCGAGAGCAGATCGAGCTCCGCTATTTTGCGGCTGGGATAAACAAACAGATCAACAGCCGCTTCTATTTGATCAATTTTTTTCAGGACATATTTATCTTCCGCTATTTTTTGATTATGATCGGTCAAAATTATCTTGACCCGCTCTCCCAAAAAACGGCGAATTATTGGCACCCAGTGCGGCCGGTTATGTAAATGAACAATATCGGGCTCTATTTTTTTTAATTGACGGCAAATTTTATAAAGATAAAAACTCCAGCGCAGAAAAAAATCAGAGCCTTTTTTAAGATCAATATTTTGAAAACTATAATTATTAATATAAATATATTTTATGCCATGATCATCTATGGTTTCTGACGGCAAAGTTTTAGTTTTTTTTGAAAAAATAGTTATTTCCAGATCTTGCATTTGCCGGGCCAGGTCATAGATAATTGTCTGGATACTACCTCCTTGTAGAGGAGGTATTGGCAAGGAATCGGGCGCAATAATAGCCAGTTTTGGTTTAGCAACAGTCATAATAAAAAAGAGTTTAGCTTGTTAATAAAGAGATTGCAATTTTTTTAGTGATTAAATTTTAGTTTTCAATAAATTTCAATTTATCGATCAGTTCATAAAAAAAATCTTTTGACCAAAGAGCTATTGAGTTTTGGTTAATTAAAAATCTAGCAATATCATCTCTGGCCTGATCAATATCAAGAGCGCTGATCTTTTGCTGTAATAAATTAATTAAATCTGTCTTGGTTAAACGAGCTACTCCTGACCAATTGCCACTTTGCCGCATTCTCTCTTCCAAATGGATAAGATCAACAGGGATGTTCCTGGCAACATACCAGACAAAATCATACCAATCTCTACCCTTTACTCTGTTTTTCCAGGCCCGAAAAAGCAAGGCATGAAGCTTGCCGGCAAACAAAACGGCAGGCACAAAAACTTTAACATTAAACGGTATCGGCAGCAAAAGCGTCTTTACTTCGGTTTTAAATTGCAATGGCGGATCTTTATCTACTTCTATCTTTATCTTAATATTTATTCTCTGATCATTTTCTATTAAACCTATTTGCAGTAATTGTTCAGCGGTATTTGCTTTTAAAAAAGCAGATTCTATCTGGCTATTTTTATTTTTTTCTTTTATAGAAAACTTTGCAGAAAAACCAAAAGCAGAAATTTCATCTTCAATAAACTGTCCATATTTTTCCAGCGTAAATTGAGGATCTGGATGCAATAAAGAGAAATCCATATCCTCACTAAATCTATCCAGTCCATATAATATTCTAAGTGCAGTTCCACCATAAAAGGCGGCATGCTCAAAAAATTTACCACGCCATAAACCAAGTAAAGCGATCTCCTGAAATATTTCACGCAAAGCTTTTTCTCTGCTATCCTGACTATCCAGTGCATATTTTTGCAGCATAGTTTGTATCAGAGCGTTCATCGGCTACCCTGCTTTCTTTTAAGTATTTCCGCACAAAAGTTAATTTTGCGCGACCTTGCCGCAAGAGCCAGCTCCTGAAATATTGCCAGATCAAGTTTTTCAAATACTTCTTGATCAAGCCGCAGATCATCAAATAAATACCGTTCCGCCTCTTTTTGATTTTTAAATATGTTTCCGCGATCTTCCCTGATCTTATCAGCCAGCGCCCGCTCCGGACCTGCAGCCAAAAAACCACCACCGTTAAATTTCAGCCGCTGAATACCTAGATGATAATAATTTTTAGGCACTTGCCTGTAAATAAAACTTCCTATTGGTGTAATAAAATTTTTTGGTCTTTTAAAAGTAACAGATGTAATATTTTGTACCGCTTCTGGAATTAAACCATAGTAACTCAACATGTATTCTAAAGAAACAATGGAAGGCCCATAGATAAGATTAGCTAACAGCTCCCTGGAGTAAGGGCGATAGCGATAATTCTCACCAAAAATATACAATCCCTTTTTCACACGAATAATATCCCCGGATCTTAACAAAGCGTTAATTTTCATTTTAGGATTTTTGTACTCTGACAATAAAGAAATCAATGTCTGATAATCAAATTCTTCTAAAGAGATCTTTTTTCTAATATCAATTGTATCCATATCAATATACTAACATAGTAAGTATACTTAATCAATACTTACTATGTTAATATATGGCATTAATAGAATTATTAAATAAACTTAACTTTTCTCAGAGCAAAGAAGACCATTTTTAAGAGGATCCAGCCGTGCTTAAACCGGGAAATATTCGTATCGCCGTAGGTCCGGTCGCGGTAACGGATGGGGATCTCCACCATTTTTAAATTGAGTTTCCAGGCGCCAAAAATCAGGTCAAAGTCGCCAAAGGGATCGAACTCGCCAAAATAGTGTCTATTGGCCGCCAATTTTAAATAATTCTCTCTGGTCAAAACTTTGGTGCCGCAGAGTGTGTCTTTAAATTTATTGCCCAAGAGCCAGGTAAAAACCAGTGAGAAAAACTTATTACCTAAAAAATTCAAAGGCCGCATGGCCTTAGACTCCATGGTGTAGACCAGACGTGAACCATTAATATACTCACCTAAACCGGAAGCAATGGCATTATAAAATTTAGGCAGATCTTCCGGCGGCGTTGTTAGGTCGGCATCTAAGATCATTAAAATATCGCCCTCGGCAATACCGTAACCTTTGCGGCAGGCATCGCCTTTGCCTTTGCCGTCCTGACGGGTTATTTTTATTTTCCGTTTATCTTTATATTTCTCCGCCATTTCCTGAACGACTTGCCAGGTATTATCTGTGGAATTCCCCTCTACAAAAATCAACTCGGTCCATTTACCCATTTCCGGTGTTCTGGTAATGGCCGCCTCTATATTGCCCGCCTCATTTCTGGCTGGAACAATGACCGAAACAGAATACTCTTTGGCAAGCGGCTTCACTCTGGCAATATGGTAACCGTAAAGACAAAAATGTTTAAAGAACGGCAAATAAGCAATATAGCGGTTGAGTAATGTGGAAAGCAGCGGAATATATTTAAAAGCCAGGAGACGCCGACCGCTCTTAACCGGATCAAGACCGGAAATATTAATTAAATTCTCAATGTCATCAATATTCAGCCAATTCTGCTTATTCTGTTTCATTTTTAAATTTAATTTTTCCGCTATTTTACCGAGCGGCTCCCAGAGATAATTAATGTAAGTAATAATAATTCTTGTGCCGTCGTGGCTGACTTTTTTGAGCTGTTCCAGTGCGTTCTGCACATCATCTAAATGGCCAATGAGATCGGTCAGAACAATAAAATCAAACTTCTCAGTATCTGCAAAATTAAGTTCCTCGGCATCCATTACCCTAAAGTCATATTGCGGATACTTTTTTTGCGCTAGCTCTATCATCTTCTCGCTGATATCAATTCCCACACCGCACGCCGGCTTTAAGGCGGCTAAGAGATCGCCCGTGCCACAGCCTACTTCTAGAACTTTAGCACCGGCCGGAATATTAAATTTCATGAATTCGGTAATATTATTGTAGTAATATTTATTGCGTTTTTTCCACTGGTCACGCACCGGCGCCAGGGCATTAAAGTGGTCGGCGGTCTTTTGATTTTTAAACATTTTCTCTCCCGGTCTAATTATTGAGTTTTTGATTTTAACATATTATCTGACATCGACCAGCCGAAAATCATCGTACTTATAATTAGTCCAGATATTCATATTCTGGTAGAGTTTATCAAAATTTTTAACCCCAAAAATTATAGCCAGTTTAAAAATAGTCAACCCAAGTTTAGGGTTGATGGCTTTGGCTTTTTTTAGCTCTGTCAGCGCCTCTTTTTTAGAGGCATTGGCGGCCAGCCAGAGGGCGCATTTCAAGATAACATTGCCATATTTAACGGCCCGTTCTGCCGGATGATCAAACTTTAAAGTTTTAAATCTTTTGACCTCATTCCAATCATTAATATAATCTTCTTTCTTGAAAATACTATTGATCTTATCTTTTCTTCTTTTAACATATTCGGCGCTCTGTTTAAATTTAGTATTATTCTGAGAGATATTGGCATTGTGCAGGCGGTAAATATACAGCCGCTCCGGCAGATGGCCCAGCCTAACTATTCTGTGCATATCCAGCGCCATAAAGCGATCACTGCCGACTTTCATATATTCATCATGCAATCCCGCCTCAAAAAATTTCTCTTTTTTTAATAGCAGTGTCGGCCCGCCAAAAGCCGTCCTAAATAAA
Source organism: uncultured bacterium (assembly GCA_964448755.1). Lineage (GTDB taxonomy): Bacteria > Margulisbacteria > Termititenacia > Termititenacales > CAYUXF01 > CAYUXF01. The sequence continues at coordinate 4,186 of CAYUXF010000041.1, read as the reverse complement.
TTTTGTTTTTTAATAAAATAATCATCGCCCAGCTTCAATAACATTGTCTGCGGCTTTAAATTGACATCTACTTTCAGTTCGTCGCAGATCACCCCGTCATACGCCGGGTTCTTTTGTAAAAATTCATATTGTTTTTGCAGTGTTTCCGGCACTAAAAGATCATCGGCGTCTAACCGGTAAATATACTCGCCGGCACAATGTCTTAACCCTTCATTGAGAGCGCCTGGTAATTTTTTATTTTGCGGATAAGTAACTATCTTTATTTTGTCAAAATTTTTGGCCGCCTCTTCCATTATAGAGAGTGAATTATCCGTTGAGGCATCGTTGACCAGAACCAGCTCATAATCTGTAAAAGTTTGCGCTTTAACGGAATCAATCATTTCCTGCAAAAATCTTGCGCCGTTATAAACAGCGACCAGAATAGAGATCTTTACGGTCATTTTCTTTTCTCCTGTAGATAAAATTTATTTTCTGTTTTGTTTTTGTAAAAAATCCTGGTAAGCGAGCGCTATACCCTGCGGCAGCTCGGTTTGATACTGCCAGCCCAAGCCCTTGAGCTTAGAGACATCCAACAGCTTACGCGGTGTGCCGTCCGGTTTAGATGTATCCCAGACCAGTTTCCCTTTAAAACCAACTACACTGGCTATCAGCTCGGAGAGTTCTTTAATAGTCACCTCTTTGCCGCTGCCAACATTGACATGACTGTAGTCGGAATAATTTTCCATTAAAAACAGACAGGCCGCCGCCAGATCATCGGCATATAAAAATTCTCTTTTAGGCGAACCGCTCCCCCAGCAGACCACCTCTTTAGCATCCGCCTCTTTGGCCTCATGGAAGCGCCTGAGTAACGCCGGCAAAACATGTGAGTTTTCCGGATGGTAATTATCATTGGGGCCGTAAAGATTGGTCGGCATGGCCGAGATAAAATCGCAGCCGTATTGTTTGCGGTACATCTGGCACATCTTAATGCCGGCAATTTTGGCAATAGCATAGGCTTCGTTCGTCGGCTCCAGGGTGCCGGTCAAAAGATATTCTTCTTTCATAGGCTGTGGCGCCAGTTTAGGGTAAATACAGGAAGAACCTAAGAACAAAAGTTTTTTTACGCCGTTAAAATAAGAATTATGAATAATATTATTCTGGATCATCAGGTTCTGGTAAATAAAATCGGCCGAATAAGTATCGTTAGCATAAATACCGCCGACTTTAGCCGCCGCCACAAAGACATACGCCGGTTTTTCGGCGGCAAAAAAAGCGGCTACCGCCTGCTGATCTAGCAGATCTAGCTCCTGATGTGTTTTAACTATTAAATTGCTAAAACCGTCAGCCTGTAATTTTCTGTAAATTGCCGAACCGACCATCCCGCGGTGCCCGGCGACATAGATCTTGCTATTCTTTTCCATTAACCGCTCCTGTTTTTTATTTTCACTATTTTTGCAAACAACAGCAAAAATACCTTACTTTTCTACTACCCAATAACCACCGCTTTTTTTACTGCCGCGGCGTTCTATTAAATTATTTTCTATTAATTGTTTGAGTTGTTTATCTATTGTATCTATTGGTCTGTTTTCTAACAAGACCGCTAATTCTTTAGCCTTAAGCCCCGGATCTTTTTTGATCAATTCAAGTAAAGAATTAAGCGCTTGATTTAATCCGCCATTTAATCCGCCATTTAATCCGCCATTTAATCCGCCATTT
>CAYUXF010000041.1:0-2391 GCA_964448755.1 uncultured bacterium | reverse complement strand
ATTTAATCCGCCATTTAATCCGCCATTTAATCCGCCATTTAATCCGCCATTTTTTTCTTTTTTAGACAAATGAACAAAAAAATCTTTATCGTATAATTTAATAGCAAAATTATATTCATCAAAATCAAATTCTGGCAGAGGCAGATCATTATTGATCATTTCGCTTTTCATTCTATTAATACCAGTTCCCATTTTCTCAACATAATCAGTCCTGGCTAGCAACGCCGCTATTAAACTATTACGGCAGCGGCTGTATTTACCAAAATCTTTGGGGCTCAGCCATTTAACCAAACCGCCGGGATTAGATACAATTAATTTATTTTTAAAAACTTCTATTAAAATATCACCGGAATTATCAAAATAATCTCTGTGTAAAACAGCATTAACAATCGCCTCGCGAAAAGAAGCTTCCGGAAACTGCATGACCTCACGGCGTTTAAGCGTTTTTATCTCAAACCTTGTATCAATATGCTTTTTGACATAATTAATTGCCTGTTCTAGATCAGCAATAATGCCACCGTTAAGTATTTTACGGTCGAGAATATTTATTTTCTCATTGGTTTGATAGTCAGCACAAACCACCTTAGCACTTTTTATAAACTTAGCGGGATCTTTAGCAAAAAATAATACACCGGCATTTTTTATTTTCAAAACCGCCGCCTGCCTTACTACAACATCCAGATTGATCAGCGTATCTTCTACTGTTATATCCGGCGATAACCCCGCCAGCGCCAGATATTTATTCAATTTATTCAGATCCAGATCTTTCTTTAGATCAAATTTATTACAGACCTGTTCATCAAATTTTATTTTTCCTTCAGTAATGGAAAATTGAATTATTTCATCTCTTTTTAATTTTTGACTATTCGCACCTATGCGTAAATAAAAACCTTCCGCGCAAGAATATGGTTTATTGATCCCTTCTTTTACTTCAACAATTAAAATATTCTGGTACTCCGTAAGTTCTAAACTAATTGACGGATCACAATTTCTGGCCAGGTCTTGAATTTGTGACTTTAAGCTATTGGTAATATTAATCCCTTTAACTTCAGCATTATCGGCAACACCAAGAAGTATTTTACCGCCGGAAGCATTGGCAAAACCGACCAGCTCTTTAGTGAAATTTTTATCTATTTTTTCTTTAAATTCAATGAACTGCCCTTCACCTTCGGCCAGAATAAACTGCAATGAGCTTTTGCTGATAGCTCTTTTTTGTTTTTTTATTTTGTCCGCGGGCATATAGACCTCTCTCAATTTCAAAAAAAATATTTAATAACCTTTTTTCTTGACTGTCTCCCAGTCCGCCGCCATCATAATATTGACCAGTTCTTCAAACTTTACTTTTGGCACCCAGCCCAGCTTAGCTTTGGCCTTAGCGGGATCGCCTATTAAAAGCTCTACTTCGGTCGGCCTAAAATAACGGGGGTCTATTTTAACTATCTCTTCACCGGTCGCGGCATTGAGCCCTTTTTCATTGACACCTTTACCCTGCCATTTAACTTCAATATCAACATACTTAAACGCTTTTTCAATAAATTCCCGGACCGTATGGGTCTCGCCGGTCGCTACAACATAATCGTCCGGCACCTCCTGCTGGAGCATCAGCCACATCATCTCGGTATATTCCGGGGCATAACCCCAGTCGCGCTTGGCATCAATATTACCCATATAAAGAGCGGACTGAACACCCTCTTTAATGCGGGCGACCGCTCTGGTAATTTTACGCGTCACAAAAGTCTCTCCGCGCCGCGGCGACTCGTGGTTAAACAAAATACCGTTGGAGGCGTGGAGACCGTAAGCTTCGCGGTAATTGACGACCATCCAGTAAGCGTATTGTTTGGCCACAGCGTAAGGCGAACGCGGATAAAAAGGTGTTGTCTCTTTTTGCGGCACTTCCTGGACTTTACCAAAAAGCTCTGAGGTTGAGGCCTGATAAAATCTGGTCTTATCTTTTAAGCCTACTTCTTTAATGGCGTCCAAAAAACGTAATGTACCGACCGCGTCAACATCGGCGGTGTATTCGGGCACCTCAAAAGAGACCTGCACATGCGACTGCGCCGCTAAATTGTAGATCTCATCGGGCGCTATTTTTTCTAACAGACGGTTCATATTGCTGCTGTCGGTCATATCGCCGTAATGGAGAAAAAGTTTAACTTCTTTATTATGCGGGTCTTTATAGAGATGGTCGATCCGTTTGGTATTAAAAGAGCTGGCTCGTCTGATCATGCCATGAACTTCGTACCCTTTTTCCAAGAGCTGTTCGGTCAAATAAGAGCCATCCTGGCCAGTAATACCTGTAATTAACGCTTTCTTTATTTTCATTATAAACTTCTTCCTCCTGAATTATCTAATTTATTATTTATTTTATAGCAAAAAAAAGATAATGTCTCT
>CAYUXF010000040.1:5872-13956 GCA_964448755.1 uncultured bacterium | reverse complement strand
GCGTATAATTTACCTAAAAGAGTTTATATTGTAAATACAATATTATTATACTAAACTATCTTTATGGCAGGTCCAGGTTTAAATCTTAACCAATCACTCAATCTTTCGCAGCAATTAAAACTTGTCCTTAACCCGCGGATGCTGCAACTCTTAAAAACTCTGCATCTGCCTTATACGGAACTGATCGATTCTATTAATAAAGAAGTTGTTGAGAACCCCGCCTTAGAATTTGAGAAACAAGATGAATTAATTGCCTATGCCAAAACGCTGGCCGACAGCAAGGTTTCGCACACGGTCGACTTTGATGAAAGCATGCCCGACAAAGAGATCAAAGACCGCGGTCCTTCTCTGCAAGATTATTTAGAGGAGCAGATCCGGCTCGAAGAGCTTGAAGAAAAAGACCTGCAAATTGCCAAATACTTAATAGCCAATATTGACGAAAAAGGTTATTTAACAGATTACCCGGAAGTCCGGCGTGAAATTATGCAGAAATTCGGCGTCAAAAGCTGCAATGTCGATAAGGTCTTAGAAATTGTCCAGACACTGGAACCGGAAGGGGTCGGCGCCCGCAATTTAAAAGAGTGTCTGCTGATCCAGGTCAACGAATTTAATTTTGAGTCCGAAGCACTGCAAAACATTATTTATAAAACCATCAAATATCATTTTGAAAAGCTGGCCAAGAAAAAATACCAGGAAATAGCTGATGAGCTAGGGATTGAAGAAGAGGGCGTTAAACACATTGCGGAATTTGTGGAAAAAAATCTTAACCCCGCCCCCGGCTACCTGTACCGCAACGACCGCCAGGAACAGACCATTATCCCATCGTTTGTCATTAGAGAAAACGAAGATCAGGCGGAAACAAAATTTATTTATGAAAATCTGGAAGAGACCAAAGGTCCGCGCTTAAAAATAAATAATCAGTATCTCAACATGCTGGAAAACAAAGAGACCGATGAAGAAACAAAAAAATATCTTAAAGAAAAATTAGAAGCAGCTAAAATATTTATAGACAATATCAATAAACGGCAAAACACCGTTAATAACATTATTAAAATAATTACTAATTCGCAGCAAGAATTTTTTCAAAAAGGGTATTTCTGGCTGCAGCCGCTCCAGCAAAACAACCTGGCTTCACAAGTAGGCGTTCATCCTTCCACTATCAGCCGGGCCGTTTCCACTAAATATGCTGAAACACCGCAAGGGCTTTACCCGCTCAAGTATATGTGTCCGCGCAATTTTAAAGGCTATACCGCTATGCAAATTAAAGGAATGCTGCGTTCGCTGTTAAAAGAACAAAAAAATATGTCAGACCAAAAAATCTCCGACTATTTAAAAGAACACCGCAACATTGATATTAAAAGACGAACGATCACCAAATACCGCCTGGAGCTTGGCGAAACTTCATCTTACGAAAGAAAACTGGAAGAGTAATTTTCAGAACAATAACAGACTGACCGCCATCACCGCCATCCCGGCGATCACGCCGCCAATGGCAAAATGATGTTCGCCGTATTTTTCAGCTGAAGGCAGCAGTTCATCAATGGCAATATAGACCATAATACCGGCCACAGCAGCAAAGAGAATCCCGAAAATAAGATCATTAAAAAACCGCATCAAGATTAAATACCCTACCAAAGCGCCCAGCGGCTCAGCTAATCCGGAAAAAAAAGAGAACCAAAACGCCTTGCGGCGGCTGCCGGTCGCATAAAAGATAGGAATAGAGACCGCGATCCCCTCGGGAATATTATGAATAGCAATAGCTATGGCGATAGGAATTCCGAGCGAAATGCTTTTTAAGGCGCTAAAAAAAGTCGCCATCCCCTCTGGAAAATTGTGAATAGTAATTGCCAGCGCTGTAAAAATGCCAACACGATAGAGTTTATTAAACCCTTGTCTGGCCTCTTTATCTGCCAGCTCTTCCACGTCATGCATTTCGTGAACATTTTCGTGCGAGGGGATCAAATTATCGATCAGCGCGATCAGCGCAATACCGCAAAAAAAAGCGGCCACTGTAATAAGGACACCCCAGCTACCATTTAAATAAGCCACCAGGCTTTCCTGCGCCTTGCTAAAGATCTCCACAAAAGAGACATAGAGCATTACTCCGGCAGAAAAACCAAGACTGACAGATAAAAAGCGGGTATTGGTCTGTTTGGTAAAAAAAGCCAGCGCGCTGCCGATACCGGTAGAGAGACCCGCCAGCAAAGTTAATAAAAAAGCGTAACCAACCAGATGTGCATTCATTAATAAGTTTCTCCGTGTTCTTAGTCAATATTATAGCACCAACAGTTTCCGGAGAGTTACACTCTCCGGAAATTAAAAAAACTTAGATCATCAATAGGATCTGCCAGGTTAAAACATCATTGGCAACTTCCTCTCCGTTTTTTACCAGCTCAAAATTGCGCTGATGATCTAGACCCAAGCGCAAATTTTCACCAACACTGTAATTGATAGCATTAGTTATTCTCTGCAGATCATTCTTCTCCGCGTTATCATAATTCAATTCACCATATCGGTTAGAAATAGTCCATTTGCCAAGCTGATTAACCAGCATTACATAATGACTATGGGCCAGCCCATCTCCGTAACCATACCGAACCGCCTCTGCCAAAATATGGGTTTGCCGATTCAGCTTCCAGGTCAGATCATAAGCTTCAATATCACGAACAAAGGCATTATCTAAATCAGCAGCGGGAGCTTCTTCTAAAAGACGAGAATAGCCCAATTCCAATTGCGGCAAAAGAAAAAACCCCGCGCGACCTCCTGTAGAGTCTTTTCCCAAATAAAGCAAACTGCCGCCATCAGCATATTGATTGTCGGCATTACCGGCCGAACGATAAACGGCATAATTAAACGAGCCCTGCTCACCAGACAACATCAGCATATCCTCGTTAGGAGCACCGTGCAGTTCCTCTGCCAGAGAATCAACCGTGCTAAATCTATCCGGAGCGCCGTAGTAGCGATGATCGATCCCTATCGGCAGATCTAACTGTCCGTAAGAAAAAACTGCAGCACTAGCAATGGCATAAGAAATATACCACTTGGCTGTTTCCCAGCGCGGGCCATATTCTCTCCCTGCAAAATCCTCATCGTTATGATCATAAGCACCGGCGTAAGACCAGGAGATATTCTCATTGCACTCTCCGGCGATCTCAATTTCCCAGTTAGCCAGCCTAAACACCGGATCATCTTTTCCATGCATATTGTCTTTATTAACTATTGCGCTATCCTGCAGATCATAAAACATCACTATTTCAAAAAGATCATTTTGATAAAAAGCACTCAGGCTTTGTAAAAATAAAAATAACACTAACCATATTTTTCTCATAATTGTCTTCTCCCATAATTTATTGCGACAAAGTCTCAATTAACGAACAACAAAAAGTAGACCTCCTTTCTACGAGCTCAATTTTTTAAATAAACAGCTTAGCTAAATGATAAACAAGAAAAGAGAGCAGCCAGGCCACGCTCATAGAATAAGCAATATAGATCGCCGTCCATTTTTTACGTCCTGCCTCTTTATGAAAAACAGCTGTCGCGGCAAAACAAGGAACATAGAGCAGCACAAAGACCATCAGCGAAAGCGCCACTGCCCTGTTAAATTTAGGATCTTCCCGCAAACGTTCAGAGAGATCGACAGAGCTCTCATCAACTTCTCCTAAAGAATAAATTGTGCCGAGCGTTGAAACTACGATCTCTTTTGCAGCCAGGCCAGCGGTCAGCGCCACACCTATGCGCCAATCAAAGCCCAGGGGTTTAATAACCGGTTCAATTGCTTTGCCAAAACGGCCGGCATAAGATTGCTCAAGCTGATAAGACTGTTGGACTCTCTCTTCTTTATGCTTTATTTCACTCTGCGGAAAATTAGTAGCCAGCCAGATAATAATAGAGGCGATCAGAATAGTTGTCCCCGCCTTTTTCAAATACATCTTGGCTTTGAACCAGGTCTGAAAAAGAAGCGCCCGCAGTGTCGGAAAACGATAAGGAGGCAACTCCATAACGAATGGCTCCGACTCTCCTTTAAAAACAGCTCTTTTCAAAAGCTTCGCTGATAAGACAGCAACGATGACACCAAAAATATAAATACCAAAGAGAACATTGCCTGCCATACCGGATGTGAAAAATGCAGAAATTAACAGCACATAAACAGGCAGCTTAGCGCCGCAGCTCATAAAAGGGATCACCATCATCGTCGTCAGACGATCTGAATCGTTCTTAAGTGTGCGGCAAGCCATAAAAGCGGGAACAGAACAGCCGAACCCGGTCATCATTGGAATAAAAGATTTGCCGTGCAAACCGAAATGATGCATAACCTTATCTATAACAAATGCCGCGCGCGACATATAGCCGCTCCCCTCCAAAAAAGAGATGGCAATAAACAGCAATAAAATATTCGGCAAAAAAACCAAAATACCGCCAACGCCGGCAATTATGCCGTCGACCAACACCGAGCGAAATAAGCCGTCAGGCGTATGCCAGGCAACCAGATTGCCGAGCCAGCCAAAAAAACTCTCTATCCACCCCATCGGCAACTCACCAAGCTTAAAAGTGAACTGAAAGATCAGCCACATGATCAGCAAAAAGATAGGTAGCCCTAAAAGCCGGTTGATCAAGATCCCGTCAATATAATCTGTCAGTGTTTTTTTTATCTCTTTAGGGAAAACTACTGTCTCTTTTAAAGCGCCGCGAATAAATGAGTGCCTATCCTCCGTAATTGCCAGTTCCGGATCACCCTCAAACTGATTTTCACTGCCGGCGATCGCCTGTTTTAAAACCACTTCGGCCTTGACCCAGACAGCGCGTTCTTTTACTGCCTGATAAATTTGCTGATCATTTTCCAGCAGTTTAATTGCCAGCCAGCGCGGAGAATAAAACTGGACGAGCTGTTCATCTTTAGCTAAGGCATCTGCCAGAGCACTTATCTTCTCTTCTATATCTGCGCTGTAAGTGAGCTTATTTTTAGCGATACTGATCTGACCCTCATAAACACGGACAATATGATCAAGCAATTCCGCAAAACCCTGTTTTTTAACAGACGATGTCGGAATAATGTGCGAGCCGAGCAATTTTTGCAGCTGCGGCAAGTCTATTTTGATCTGCTGTTTTTTTACCTCGTCATACATATTGAGCGCTACCAGCATATCCACTTCCAGCTCCATTAACTGTGTCGTTAAATAGAGATTGCGCTCTAAATTAGAACCGTCAACAACATCAATAACAATATCTGGCTTTTCTTCGATCAAAAAATTTCTGGCGACCAACTCTTCGGGCGAATAAGCAGTTAAAGAATAAGTGCCGGGCAGATCAATGACCCTGATCTTATAACCACGGTATTTAATGCTCCCTTCATATTTTTCAATAGTGACACCTGTAAAATTACCTACTCTTTGGTGCGCCCCGACGAGATTATTAAAAAGAGATGTTTTGCCGCTGTTGGGATTCCCCAGCAATGCCACGACGATCTCTTTTCTGTCGCTAATGGCTTTGCGGCAGCCAACCGGCTGCGGCGAATAAAGCGCACCGTCAGCACGCAAGCGGCGGCGACGGCAAGCGCCAGTATGATGATGTCCAAGCAGCTCAACAAAAATAGTCGCTGCCTCTTCTCGGCGCAGCGAAAGTTGAAAGCCCCTCAATCTTATAATAATAGGATCGCCGAGAGGCGCTACACGCAAAACCTTAAAACGAACTCCTTCGACCAAGCCCATATCCAGCAAACGGCGCCTTATTTCGCCTTTAGCCGCAACAGAACTGATCTCCCCTTTGTCGCCTATTTTCATTTCCGATAATTTTAAACTCATTATTTTCTCTTTCTAGCCGCACACGGCCTAAACTCTGCTCTTTTGACACTCTTCACAATATCCCCATATCTGCAGAGAATGGGTCAAAGACTTAAATTTATTTTTTTTGCAGATCTCCCGCTGCAAGCGCTCTATTTCAGCACTGGTAAATTCAAGTTCTTTGCCGCACTTAATACAAATAAGATGATCGTGATGTTCATCAGAAAAAGTTTGCTCATAATGAACATGGCCGTGCAGGTCTGTTGTTTTTTGTAAAAGATCGGCCTCCAGTAACAATTGAATAGTTCTAAAGACCGAAGCTCTTGAAATATTTTTCATATTCAATTTATCGATCAGCTCCTGAATATGAAAGTGTTTATCCAGAGAAAAGATCTCTCGCACTATCTCTTCACGCGCAGAACTTTTGCGTAAGTTCTGGCTATCTAGATAATTATTAAATTTTTCCAATGCTTGTTGTTTTTTCATTATTGAGACCTCGTCGCAATATATTAACCGCCCTGAGGGTTTCTGTCAATAGCCCTCTGCAACAAACAAAAAAAATTTACGAAAACCTTATATCTATACTAAAATAATAAAAACTAGGAGTAAACAATGAACCTGCATCTTTATAGCAACATTTGCAACAAACACCTACTGGCAAGCAACAGTAATCAAAAAGACTTGAGCGCTACCTTTGCAGAATTAAATAAAGAAAAAGAGCTGCTCTTTAAAATACTTAGCAATGCCGAATATTACTACGATTCAACCAAGGCAACTTATTTTAAAACCAGCCTGGATATTTATCAGCAATCTTTAGATCAGTTAAAAAAACCAAAAATTTCAGAACCTGAGTTATTGCTGCAGACAATTAAAGAAAATCATCTCACTTATTTGAAAGAATCAGATGGCCGAATTTTGGAAACAATTAAAGTTTTAAAAAAACAAAAACAAGAAATGCCTCGTAAGTTTAATTATTTTTTTAACAAAAATATAGCTAACTATACAAAAATACACCAGGACATTAAGGAAATACAAACTATGTCCAATTCTCCGCAACAAGAAACGCTGATCAACAAAACATTACTACTTTTAATTAATACCGATCATGCTGTTTTTAATTATTCTAATTAGCTGTCGATAATTAAAAATAATTACTTAAACTAACATAAAACAGGCCTGGCAATTCACCAAACTCGCTGTATTTTTCACCGCAAAACAAACTGGTGCCAAACAGCAAGTCCATATTCTGCCGCAAACTCCAGCTTAAAGCAGGGGCTAAACTAAAACTGCCGTCATTTATATTCAAAATAGTCGTCCCGTTTATCTGCACTAACGGCGTCAATTCATAAGAGAGAACCAGGCCGAAATAATCTTTACCCAGCTGCTGCCAATCTCCAGTTGCTATAGTTTGTTGATATTTTTCTTTATTTCTATCGCCCGCACCATTAAAAAAATATTCCGCTGCCAAATAGAGTGAATTGGCAAAACTATAATCGACACCAAAAATATATTTTTCATATTTTTTATCCAGCAGTTCACTATCTAGCCAGGCATACTCAAACCGCCCTTCAATGCCGGTAGCAAAAATTTCACGTTCCAGATCAAAACCCATTAGCTGCTGGTCCTTATTTGCCACATAAGAAACCCCTATATCGGTACTATTGATATTTTTCTTTAATAAATAGCCATAGTCTTTGAGCAGACCGTAGCGGTTCTGCGTAAAAAAAGCCTGCAGCTGTGCCAGATCTCCAAGGTCATAAGTATAGTTCACGCCATAAACTCCCAGCCGCTCCTCTTTTTCTAGAGCCAGCGGGTTAAGCGGATTAATAACGTCTGTCGGCGTCCAGATTTTGCCAACACCCAGAGGGATACGCTGTAAACCAAGTGTCAGTGAACTGCGCGGCAAATACGCTGTAAGATAGGCGCGATAGAGATAGCCCCGCAGCAGCTGTTCATCCTCGTCAATAGTTTCATGATAGGGATCAAGCGGCAGATCAAATTTAGCAGCGCTTAAAGCTTTCTGTTCAGGCGAAGTTAAATAAGAATAGCCAACAAAATTTTCCAGATCGCAGATCAATTTAAAATGAAGTTTATTGCCATAACCAAGATCAATATCATTGCGCAGACGGTCGTAGTTATAAGTATACGGCCGGTTATCGAGCGGACTCTGCCCGTTATAAGTAAAGTTGGTATTAGAGAGTTTATAGTTAAACGATATTTCTTCAGCATTAGCAAAAAGAAAAGACAGGAAAAGCAATAATAAAAGCCTCACCCACACTCCCCGTACTGCAATAAGTGCAGCACACC
>CAYUXF010000040.1:0-5772 GCA_964448755.1 uncultured bacterium | reverse complement strand
AGCAATAATAAAAGCCTCACCCACACTCCCCGTACTGCAATAAGTGCAGCACACCCCTCTCTCCCTCTCCAAGCTTGGAGAGGGAGAGAGGGGTAGGGGTGAGAGGGTGAGGCCAAGTAGTTATTTATCACTAAAAATTTCCCCATCTTTTAGGACTATTCTTCGCTTCGCTTTTTCCATGACCATCTGATCATGCGTAGAAAAAATGAACGTCATCTTTCGTTCTTTATTAATTTTTCTCATCAGCTCTATCAGCCTTTCACCGCTCTTGGAATCGAGATTAGCTGTCGGTTCATCGGCCAAGATCAGATCGGGCTCAGAGACAAGCGACCGGGCTACTGCAACACGCTGCTGTTGACCGCCGCTCATTTCATTGGGTTTTTTATCGAGCAGATCGCCAATTCCTAAATGCTCCGCCATTTCACGCGCTCTTTTTCGCCGCTCTTTTTCCGCGACACCCTGCAGCATCAGAACATACTCTATATTCTCCATCGCCGTCAGGACCGGTATCAAATTATAGGCCTGAAAAATAAAGCCAATGTGTTTTTTTCTGACCTCGGCCAGCTCCTGCTCTCTCAGCTCGGTTATTTTGTGTTCATGCAAGCAGACACTGCCGGAGGTAGGGAGATCGAGCGCCCCGATAATATTTAAAAGCGTCGTTTTGCCGGAACCGGAAGGTCCGCTGATCACAACGAACTCCCCCTGTTCGATATTAAGCGAAACATTTTTAAGCGCTTCTGTCTGCACCGTTTTACTCTGTATATAAATTTTGCTGATCTTTTCTGCTTTTAAAAATGTCATTTTATAAATGCTCCTTTCTTCTCCCCCCTCTCTTCTCAAGAGAGGGGGCCAGGGGGTGAGTTAGTTAAAATGTATACTCTCCACCGGTTTCAATTTTTTCAAAATTCTAATTGGCCATAAACTGGCCAAAAAAGATGTAATAAAAACGGCATTAAAAGCCGTTGAAAAATAACTAAATTTAATGATTGGGCGCATGACAGCGGCAAAACCGAACGCTTCCAGCCCTTCGGCAAAAGCAGAGAGATCAAGCCCAAAGCGTTTAAAATATATCAGCAGCAAAAAGCCGAACAATGAACCAAAAATAAAACCGAGCAAGCCGATAATTAAAGATTCACAAACGATCATCCTGGCGATCTGCCAAAACCTGGTGCCGACAGCCATCATAATGCCCAGCTCACGCACCCGCTCCATAATAGAGATTAAAACAACGTTGAAAATACCGATGGCCACAACAACAAAAACGATCATAAAAGATACCTGATTGAACTTGACCATCATATCCTGCATCCACTCCATGCTCTTAAATAGTTCTTTCCAGGTATAAACAGTTCTGTTTTTTAGATCAATAGTTTCTGTCACATAAAGTTTGGTCTGCTCGAGCTGCGAACTCTCTTTAATAAAAATAGCGATCTGCGATACCGTATTTTCTAACTGGAACAGCTCTTGCGCCTCTGTTAAATTAATAAACGCGGCGTATTTATCGATTGCCGGGTTATTAGTTCGCACGACCCCCGCTACTCTGAACGCGGCGGAGGCTATCGATCTATCGCTCGCCTGCCCCATGATCACCACTTTTTTGCCGGGCTTAACCTTTAATTCATCGGCCAGATCGGCACCGATAATGACCATTTTTTCACCGTAGGGCAATTTATACGCACCGAGTTTTAGTGATCGTTCCAAATTAGTCGCCCCGCGCTCTTTTTCTATGTCGACACCCTGGATCTGCACCCCCTGAGAATTGCGCGCTGAAGAGATCAACCCTTCATTTTTTAAACGGGGAACTATCGCCAAGACATTTGACTCTTCGGTCAGTTTATTGATCTCCTCTTGATCATATTTAAAACTATCCGAGAGCTTTTGGCTCAAGCGGTAATCTTTCTGATAAATAGTGAGCTGTCCGCTGTCCGACTCCAGGGCATCGTCGATCATCTGCGCGACCCACCCCTCATATAAACCGCTCATAAAAATTAATAACGCCAGCCCCACAGCGATCATCGCCACGACCGTAAAAGAACGCGATCTTCGCCGCCAGAGATTGCGATAAGCTATTTTTAAGATCAGCCAGTCCGGTTTCATTGGTTTTAACGCTCCTCTATCGCCTCGATCGGTTTTTTTCTATTGATCTGCCAGGCGGGAAAGATCAATGCCAAAATATTTAATAAAAAGACCGGTATTATTCCCAATAAAAATGAATACATAGTCAGTTTAGAGGGTATTACCATGTCGATCATGCCGTATTGCCGGTAAAGTTCCTTAACATCCTCCGAAAAATTGAGCTCCAGCGGATGTACCTGAAAATAATAAGAGAGCAGCAGACCGATCGTGCCGCCAATGATGATCGCCATCAGCCCCAAAATAACCCCTTCGGTCAGGAGCAGCTTAAAGATCTCCGCCTGCTTGGTCCCCAAAGCACGCAAAATGCCGAGCTCTCTGGTACGCTGAAAAACAGAGATCAAAGAAAAGATCATCACGACAAAAAAGACAACTATGATCAATAAACTCCAGGTCACAGCGCCAAACGCGTTATCGAGCTCTACAAATTGAACAAAGCCGCTCATTGTCTCGCGCCAGGAGACCAGCCGCAACTGCTGTGCAGCCATTAACGGCTGCAGTTTTTTGATAATTTTAAAAACTCTGGCCGTATCTTTCGGCTGAAGAACTATTTGCGAAGCGATATTTTCCGCAATGAACTCCCCGTCGAGATACTTTTTATTGACAAAAGCCATCTGCCGGTCAAAATCCATTAAATTTGTCTTAAAGATCCCTTTGACTATTAATTTACCGGCAGCCAGAGAATAATCAACAGCGGAAGAAATATAGACGATCTCATCGCCCAAACCTACCTCCAGCCGCTTGGCCAGATCTTCACCTATATAGACACTATTGGTGTCCTCATCTCTTAAATAACTGCCCTCTTTCAAGGCCCTTTGTATCTTTGATATTTTTGACTCTTCAGTCGGTTCTATGCCAATGAGCATCCCCCCAACAGAATCGCCTTGCGCGGCATAGAGGGCAAACGTCTCAAAGCGGCTAGCGATCGCCTTTAATTCATGATCGTTTTGCAGCTGTTCTTTGGCAGCGGCAACATCAAAGATCAA
Organism: uncultured bacterium; assembly: GCA_964448755.1. Lineage (GTDB taxonomy): Bacteria > Margulisbacteria > Termititenacia > Termititenacales > CAYUXF01 > CAYUXF01. The sequence continues at coordinate 2,653 of CAYUXF010000040.1, read as the reverse complement.
GTTATCGTAGTTTTTATGGTCCAGATAATCGGGAGCCTGCACTTGTAAATATCCGGTATAGATCTCTACCGAGTCGGCGATCATTTTATAGTGAGCACCGTCATTAAGCGCCTGCGCCCAGATCAAAAAAGCACAGCAAAAAGCGCTTAAAATAACCGAGACGATCGACCGCCGTTTATTCCTTTTTATATTGCGCCAGGCAATTAAAAAAAACATCTCTACCTCGACAATTTTTTTAAAGCACGCAAACTAAAAATATCTCCGGGAAGCGGCTCGTTAAAGATCATTTTATGCACAATGATCGTCGTGCTATGCCCCTCTTTCTCCTCTTCCTGCGGCAGCATCTCCCATTTGGTCGGGAAAAGCCTGTCATTAAACTGCCGGACAACGCTGTAAACTAAAATATTTATCAGGATGCCGTCCTCGTCATAAAACTCCACTCTTTCGGGCAAAAAGCTTTTTTTGTCTACCTGATAGAGCAGTTTGCCCCAGGTTACAGCCGCTTCCGGGCGCGGCAGCAGTTCCAGCCAGTAACTTGCCGCATTTTCACTGACGATCGTCGCTGTATAGTCCTCTACCAGCGAGCTCTCTTTGACCAGATCATCGTTGGTAAAATCTGAGCCCATCCACGACTGCATCATCATCGACGGCGGTATCTTAATTGTGCGCTCAACTTTGGGCACATACTGCCACATCTCTTTGTCTAATTTGAGAAAAGTGATCCCCTGATCGCGTACAGGGGCGGTTATTTTAATGAACGATCTTTTTGTCCCCTCCGACCAGGAGGTCATATTGATAGTTCGCTGCCAGCGTGCGGTCTTAACGATCATCTCCATTTCGCCATAGGCGGTCTGGCCCCGCATCAGATCTTCGGATCTTTTAATGATCTCTCCGGCAGTTATGCCGCACTGCGCGAAAGCAAATAGAGAAACAAAACACACCAATAAAAAAAGAGACCGTTTTTTCATCTCAGCTGCTCCCTTTCAGCACATCAATAAAAACATCAATGCTGTTTTGCTCTTCGTTTTCTTTATCAATTATCAAACCCAGGAGCTTTAGCCCCTCGGCAGACTCGAGCATTAGCCGGGCCATTTGTCCGGCAGGATATTTTGTCGTAAATTCGCCGTTCTGTTTGCCAAGCTCTATTATCTCTGTCAGCAAATTGAGCAGATAACGCATATTTTCACTGAAGATCTCTTTAAAACTCTCTTCTCTAAAGGCCTGGATAACAACTTCCAGTTCACTCTTTAACTGGCCCCGCTTCTCCTTAGAAATATCTGTCTGACTATTAAAAATATTGCGGAGTATCTCCTCTGAAGAGCGGGCTGTTTTTAAAAGCTGTGAGATCTTTTGAAAATACTCCTGCCAGCGGTATTTTACCAGCTCGGTAAACAGGCGCTCTTTATTGGCAAAATGGTAGTAGAGATTCCCCTTAGAGAGAGCGGTCTCTGCCGCAAGATCATCCATCGTTGTATTGTAATACCCTTTTTGCGCGGAGATCTTTAAAGCAGCGGCAAAGATCTGCTGCTGTCGCTCCTCTTTTGGACGATGTTTGGCCATTTTGACGCCCCTTTAAAACTTACTGTTTAGTCAGTTTATTATACAACTATTGGCCAAACAATAAAATTTTAAAAAAAACTATACAAGTAACTATCGAGATCTGTTAACTTTCTATATTTTTCATCAATAAAAAAAACAAACATGTTAAATAAGATCGGATCTATCTTTCTCTGTTCTTCTAAGAACTCTTTTTTCATTAATTTTAAGGCATCTTCTAACGGGAGATTAGGCCCTCGTTTCTTATGGCGATCGGTCAGCGCATCAAAAATATCAATGATCTCGAGCATCTTGGCAGGCAAAAACACCAGCGCGCTTTCATGTTCTTTTTTAAAAAAATCTGAAGCCTCATAAGACATAAAATATTTTACTTTTTCGCGCGGCTCATTTTGATTATATTTCTGGTGTAAAATTATTCCCGCTGAAGCATAGCCTTTCTTTTTGCTGTTATCATAATAATCGTGATGCTGCGCTATAATTAAGGAAAGTTCTTCCGGACTATAATAAAGATCCTTACTCTCAATTTCATTTAACAAATTAGCCAGCAAGATATACCCTTTAAGGGCATGTTGATTGACTTTTTTAAAATCGAACGGAGCGTTACTGTCATGGTAATCGAGATCGGCATACTTAGAAATATCGTGCAGTGAAACACCCAGCGTGCAGTTCTTGATCACATCTTTATCAAGCGGCCGCAGCCCTTTTTTAAAAACATATTGCAGGCTGACTTCCCGGCCAACAAAAATACTCTGGTAATAGCGTTTATATCTCTTATTAAAATCTACCCGGATCTTATTGGCCCCGCTGTTGTTTAAATATTCATTAAAAAAATTAGCAAATAAAATAAATAAAAACGTTGTTCTGATACTATGATCCATCGCAGTAGAGCCGGTTATTTTTTCATTTAAGAGAACGACATCCCTATAAGAGATCTGGTTCTTTTCAAAAAGCTCGATCAGCGAATCAATTACTTTAATATTTTCTTTAATTATTTTTAATTTTTGCGACATCAGTTTGCCTGCCAACTGGCCGAGCCGCAAAACATCTTTTTTCTGTTCTTCATCTAAAAATGTGGTTGTCGCATAATTATTAATAA
>CAYUXF010000039.1:7820-14442 GCA_964448755.1 uncultured bacterium | reverse complement strand
TCTTTACAGACACAAACATGTTTATCATCTTTGGCCTCTGTCACACAGCAGAGACAAGCCCCAATACCGCAGGCCATTTTTTCTTCCAAAGAGACCTGCAGCGGCACTCCCGACTCTCTAATGGCCCGATAAATATTTTTCATCATCACCAGCGGGCCGCAGGTATAAATAATAGCATAATCCGACATATTCAATTTCCGTAAAATGCCGGTAACAAACCCCTGATACCCTTTACTGCCATCCTCTGTAGCAACATGCACTTCATCACAATGTTTTTTAAACTCAGGGATAAGCACGATCTCTTCTTTGCTCCTGCCGCCATATAATAAAACAGGAGAAATTTTCTTCTTTTTAAGATTTCTAGCCAAATATAGCAACGGCGCAATGCCACAGCCACCGCCAATTAAAAGAGCTTTCCCTTTATAATTGAGGTCAAACCCTTTACCCAGAGGAAAGATCGCAGAGAGCGATTCTCCCTTTTTTATCTCAGCCAGCGTCTTTGTCGCCCTGCCGACTATTTTGATCAATAATTTTATTTTATTATCTTCAACATCGTGAATAGAAAAAGGACGCCGCAAATAGACATCTTTGTTGCCGGGAATTTCCAGCTGCAGAAATTGACCGGGAAAAATATTTTTTAAGTTTTTAGCGGCAGATAATTCAAGTAAAAAATAAGCAGTGGAAAGTTTTTTATTGTTAACTACAGTAAGCTGCTGGATCTCTTTTTTCATAGTTTGGGCATTATATCAGAAAAAATCTGGAGCGGAAGACGAGACTCGAACTCGCGACCCCAACCTTGGCAAGGTTGTGCTCTACCAACTGAGCTACTTCCGCGTAAAGAGAAACAAAGGTCAAATTTTACCAATTAACAAATAATTGGACGCAGATTATAACAAAGTTAATATTTTGTGTAAATTCCATTTTTTAGGATTTGTGTTAAAATCACGCTCATGTATGGAGAGATAAAAGCGGCGTTTCATGGAGATCCGGCCGCTAAAAATATATTTGAAGTTTTAATGTATCAGGGCATCTGGGCTATCTGGTTCCATCGCCTGGCACATCTGCTTTATGTTTTAAAAATACCTGTTCTGCCCCGTTTAATATCGCAGATCAGCCGTTTTTTAACCGGCATTGAGATCCACCCCGGTGCCAAAATAGGCCAAGAGGTTTTTATCGATCACGGCATGGGCGTTGTCATTGGCGAAACGGCCGAAATAGGCAACAACTGTATTATTTACCATGGTGTAACATTGGGCGGCACTAAAAGAGAACCTGGCAAAAGGCACCCGACCATCGGTGCACATACTATAATAGGCGCCGGCGCTAAAATACTGGGTGCTATTACTATAGGCCAAAACTGCAGGATCGGAGCCAATTCGGTCGTAATTAAACCCGTTGCCGACAATTGCACCGTAGTTGGCAACCCCGGCAGAATTATTATGCAGGAAGGCAAAAAACTAGTTGAAGAAGAACTCGATTGGAACTCACTGCCCGACCCGCTGGAAAAAACTTTCGTTAACCTTATTGAGCGCATTACCAGTATTGAAGAAAAATGCCGCCGCTCAGGACACTCTGTTTAAATGCTGCAAATTTACAATACACTAACCAACAGCAAAGAGGAATTTCAACCACTCAATCCGCCTAAAGTTAATATGTACGTCTGCGGCGTTACGGTTTACGACTACTGCCATATCGGTCACGCCCGCGCCTATGTTGCATTCGACATGATCAGACGTTATCTGGAGTATTTAAAATACACTGTTAATTACATTCAAAACTTTACCGATGTCGATGACAAAATAATTAAACGGGCCAATGAAGCCGGCGTCTCTATTGATGAAATAACCAAAAAAAACATCGCCGCCTACTATGAAGATGTCCGGGCTTTAAATATTAAAGACGCCAGCACTTATCCTAAAGCGACCGATAACATAGCTGGCATGATAGAACACATTGACCAATTGATAGAAAAAGGGTTCGCTTATGAAAAAGAGGGCGAGGTCTTTTTTAGAGTGAATCGCTTCAAAGAATACGGCAAACTCTCTAACCGCAAACTCGAAGACATGGAGGCAGGCTCAAGGATCGATATCAATGACAATAAAGAAGATCCGCTAGATTTCACGCTCTGGAAACCGGCCAAAGAAAATGAGCCTTATTGGGAGTCTCCGTGGGGCAAAGGGAGACCCGGTTGGCATATAGAGTGTTCTGTAATGTCGCTCAAAGAGGCAGGGATAGAAACGCTCGACATTCACGGCGGCGGCAAAGATCTGATCTTTCCGCATCACGAAAATGAAATAGCGCAATCTGAAGCGCTCACCTGCAAGCCGTTCGCTAAATACTGGCTGCACAACGGCTTTGTCCGGATCGACAATGAAAAAATGTCAAAATCGCTGGGCAATTTTTTTACTATCAGAGAAGTGTTAAAAAAATATGACCCCGATGTCATTCGCTTCTTTTTACTCTCCACACACTACCGCTCACCGATCAATTACTCTGATCAACAGCTAGATGAGGCAAAAAAGGGATTACTTAAATTAAAACAAACTATTAAAAACAATATCTCTGGAATAAGCATTATTTCTCCAGATCAAAAAAATTTAGATAACTATAAAAATAAATTTATGGATTATATGGACGATGATTTTAACTCGGCCGGCGCGATCGGCGTTTTATTTTCCCTGGCTACAGAAACAAACAAACAGCAAAGCGCAGACGGCGCAAAACTTTTGAAAGAACTTGGCGACATTCTCGGTATTTTTTATTATGAAAAAGAAGAAACTGTGCCGCCAGAAATTTTAGAACTTATTACAAAAAGGAATGAAGCCAGAAATAACAAAGACTGGGCGGCAGCAGACAAACTAAAAGCAGAAATTATCGCTCAGGGCTGGCAGATAAAAGACACGCCAGAAGGAACCAAGGTAGAAAAAAACTAACAACGCTACAGACTTTCCCAAAAATAGATATGATCCGCTTTAATTGTTCTGGCCGAAGAGAGCCACTTTTGGCGACTGACCGTTAAATTAAATTCCGCACTGGAATAAATAAATTTAATCTTGCGCGGATTTATTTTTAAGCTCTGTTCAATTAAGTTCAATATCTTCTTTAATAAATTTTTGCCGACCGGATTTAACAAATAAAAAACTGTCGCCCGATTGATCAAATCCTGGCGATCCAAAACATCATCACAGCAAAGCGTTATTTTGGTCTGCGGATAAAGAAGCTGATGGCGCGCCAAATTATCTAGGCTTCTTTTGTATAGTTCCGGCCTGATCTCCACGCCAATAATTTCGCGCAGCGGTAGCACTGCCGAATAAGCCAAAAACGCCCCTTCGCCGCTGCCAATATCAAGGAGAATATCCTCCGGCGTCAGCAAGCCCTTATTGTAAATACAGGCACAAGAATCCGCAGCACTCGGACCGTAAGGCAAAACCTCTTTTTTCTCGTAAAAAAGCCGTTCAACTTCCTGTTCCCGATAATGACCAAGAAGAGAAATTGTCTTAATATTAAAAACATCGTTCCAGAACTGGTTATCAGGAAAAAGCGCCAGCGCCTCCGGGTAAATACTGCGATCCTGTTCTATTATATTGCGCAGCCAGGGAATAAGGTCGGCGGGCTGAGCATAGGCCGCCACCTCACGCCAAACACCATACATAAATTTTATATAACTATCTTTCAATAATCTTTTGGCGTTATCATCAAAAGAGCATTTTTGTAGTGCAAGCAATTTAATATACATGGTTTTTCCTAACAATTATATTAATTTAATCGTCTTTTTTTAATGTTTTTTGCAAAAAAATATTTAACTTTTAAACATTACCTCTTATAATCGTTATATGAAAATAGCGATCGACGGACCGGCTGGTTCCGGCAAAAGCACCGTAGCCAAATTAGTTGCCAAAAAACTGGCATTCAAACACATCGATACAGGAGCCTATTACCGCTGGCTGACAGCTAATGTCTTAAAAAAGCAGCTCGATCCGGCCGATCCACAAGAGATATTATCTATTTTACCCGCAATTAATTTTCAAGACATTCCAGAACAAGAGATCCGCACCAGGGCTGTAACAAATACTGTCTCCCAAGTCTCTGCACATAAGCAAGTGCGGCCATTCATTGTAGAAAAACAGCGCGAAACGGCCCGGCAAAACAATGTCGTCATGGAAGGACGCGATATCGGTTCGGTCGTTTTTCCGGATGCCGAAGTAAAAATATTTCTAAATGCCTCGGTCGATGAACGAGCCAAACGGCGCTACCAGGAACTCATCGATAAAAAAGAGAGCGTTGATCTCTCCAAAATAAAAGAAGAGATAATTTTACGCGATAAGTTAGATTCAGAACGAGAATCTTCGCCGCTGATAAAAACCGCTGACGCCATAGAAATAGACACGACCGGTCTCTCTATCAATGAGGTCGTCGATAAAATTTTGGAAATAGTTAAAAATAAACTATAATATATCCATGCAGGAAGAACACAAAAAAAATATTTTAAAAGAACTCGGCAACACTTTCTTTACCGGGTTAATAATAATTATACCTATTTTCATTACATTTTCTGTTATCTCTTTTTTACTGAGCATGCTAGAAAATGCAATTCCGCTCATTGGCGGCAAGATCCCTGGCTTAGGCATTATATCGACAATATTAGTTATTCTAATGATCGGCGCATTAGCCAAAAATATATTCACCAAACAACTGCTGACATATATGGATGAATTACTGGAAAAGCTGCCTCTGGTAAAAAACATTTATTCTTCCACCAAACAGATCGTCAACGCGGTAACACTCTCCAGCCAATCTACTGCCTTTAAAAAGGTAGTGCTGGTAGAATATCCCCGCAAAGGGATGCAGACGATCGGCTTTATTACACGCGACAAAAGCTCGGGAATAAAAGCCAATGGCAAAGATCTGGGACAAGAACTAGTATCTGTCTTTTTACCGACATCGCCAAACCCGACATCAGGCTATTTTGTAATGGTCCCCTCTGCCGATGTTACAATTTTAGACATGACTGTCGAAGAAGGTTTTAAAATGATCATGTCGGCGGGAATCGTTACACCGCAATAAGCATCTTAAAACTTTTCTTTAATATGTATTTTTGTTAAACTTGCTGTCATCTTTTATGCTATTCTAAAAGAGAGGTTATCATGAAATTAAATCAAAAAACTATAAGCGAGGGTTCTATGAAAATAAATTATCAAAATATGTTAAATACGCCAAATACACAGGTAAAGATCACTGCCGAAGAATTGGCCGGCACATTAGAAAAAACCAAAACGATCATTACGCAGCTCAACAACGGCGAGGGCGACATTAAAGACAAAACAGTCAAGATGATCGGCTGGCAGGACTATGCCGTCAATTTAACAGCAGAAGAGATCAATAACATCATCGACAAATCACAGGCGCTGGCCAAAAGATCGGACATTCTTTTTGTTATCGGCATCGGCGGTTCTTATTTAGGGCCTAAGGCAGTTATTGAAGCAATTTACGGCAAAAATTATAATGATATCATCAGCCCCAAGATCTATTTTCTTGGCTGCGACACCGACCCAGATTTTTACAGCCACTGTTTAAAAATAGCTACCGGCAAAAAAGTCGGCGCTATTGTTATTTCTAAATCAGGCACTACTACTGAACCAGGTATCGCCTTTAGATTTATCAAAGAACTGATCGAAAACCAGCACGGCAGCGCGGCCAAAGAACAGATCATTGCCGTTACCGACCAGGCCAAAGGGGCGTTAAGAAAACTAGCCGACGAAGAGGGTTATGAAACATTTGTTATCCCCGACGATATCGGCGGCCGTTTCTCGGTCATTACCCCTGTTGGTTTAGTGCCAATTGCCGCAGCTGGCATTGATATAAAAGAATATATCAAAGGATATATCGACACAAAAAAATTATTGGATTCTACAGATAATATTGAAAACAATCCGGCGGCAGTTTACGCCGCATTGCGTTACATAGCCTGGACCAAAGGAGCCGCTGTTGAATATCAAACGACCAACTCCTCTTTTTTTGAAGCCAATATTTTCTGGACCATGCAGCTGGAGCCGGAATCAGAAGGTCATCAGGGACACGGCATCCACGTAGTGCCGGCAGTTTATCCGCGCGACCTCCACTCCATCGGCCAAATAGTGCAACAAGGGCCGCGCAACATAATTGAGATCGCCACTAAAATAATGGGTACTGACAATGATCTTGTCATCCCCAGATCAGAAGCAAATCTCGATGAATTAAATTATATTCCTGAAAATAAATTATCGCTCAATGAAATTAATAAAATGACTATCGACGGTCCGTTGGCGGCCCACTATGCAGATGGTGTACCAAACATGACGATAGAAATTGAAAAGATCACGCCGCGCAACATTGGCAAATATCATTTCATGCTGATGAAAGCTACCGGTATTCAAGGTTTCTTAATGGGACACAACCCGTTTATTCAGCCGGGTGTTCAGTTCTGGAAAGATAAACTTTTTACAATGGCAGGGAAACCTGGCTACGAAGCAGCACACGCCGAATATAAGAAATCTTTAGAAAACACTACAGCAAAAAATATTGTAAGCTTTTAATCTGCCTTTGTCATAAAAACAAAAGAGCGGGCAATTTTGCCCGCTCTTTT
>CAYUXF010000039.1:0-7720 GCA_964448755.1 uncultured bacterium | reverse complement strand
TTTTAGCTCCAAAATAAAAAAGCACATTCAAGAGCCTGCTCCCAAATGTGCTTTTTAAAATCCCCTCTGTTATAAATACACTATCGTGAAAAACAATAAGAAACTTGCATGCTATTTTTTACAGTCTTTTTATTTAAAAATTCATTTTAAACTCTTGACATTTTATATCGATAATTGTATCGTTTTACAATATCATTATCGATAAGGAGAAGCAAATGGTCTCGGTTTCTATTTCATCAAAATATCAAATTGTCATTCCTCTGGAAATAAGGAAAGCGCTTAATATTAAACCAGGCGAAGAACTGATCGTCCTGCCGTATCAAAACCGTATTGAATATATCAAGAAACAAGACTTAAAAAAACTCCGCGGCGCAGTTAAGGGCATAGATACAAGCGTTAACAGAGAAATTGACCGCATATGAAAATAATAGATTCCTGCGGCTGGCTAGAATATTTTGCCGATGGCCCCAATGCCGATTTTTTTGCCGCCCATCTTCTTAATTATAAAAAACTGATCGTGCCGTCATTGACTGTTTTTGAGGTTTTTAAAAAACTTTTACAATCTTGCCCGGAAGAACAGGCCTTAGAACTAATAGCGCAAATGCAGCAGGGAAAAGTAGTCCCCCTAACCGATGATATTGCTATCAGTGCCGCTAAACTCAGCCATGACCATAAAATACCAATGGCTGACAGCATTATTTATGCCACAGCCAAACATTATAATGCCACGCTCTATACCCAGGACGATGATTTTGCCGGCTTTGAAGATGTTAAATACAAAAAAAAGAAATAAGCGTTTAGCGAAAAAGTATCACTTAGCCTTATTCTTATTAAACTTCCCGTTAATATTTTTGACCGAACTGACAATTCCCGGCTCATATTTACCAAAAACAAATAACACTATAGCAGCAGCAAATGTTGAAACAGCCGCTTCAACATAAAGCCCCAGCCCAACAAAAACACCGACCGCTGCCATCAGCCAGATAGCCGCCGCCGTAGTTAAACCCTCTACCTGCCGTTTGTCACCGACATAATTCTTCATAATAGACCCGGCACCTAGAAAACCAATACCGGCAATAATTTGCCCGAGCATGCGCGAAACATCAATGTTATCACCGTAGATCTCCGGACGACTGGCCAGCATTACGCCAATATCGGTAAAAAGCATCGAGCCCATACAAATCAGGATCATCGTTCGAAAACCGGCTGCCTTGTTACTAAGCTTACGCTCTAAGCCAATCACCCCGCCTAAAATAACCGCTAAAAAAAGCTTCAAACAAAAAACTTTATAGATCGTTATTTCCATTTATCTCACCCCAAATTTTAATTTCAATACAGTTCCCAGAGAAGCCAGCAGCAAAACAAGAAAAATTACCGGACCAATGAACTTAAGCATCAATAACAAATAAAGCAGTGAAGTTCCCCAAAAAATTTCCAAATACGGCCTATCTCTATAAGTAAATAATTTTACCATTTTCTCGCCAACAAACATCGCCAGAACATAAAAAGCAAAAAAGAAATAAAAAACATAAATAAACAAAAGCGCGGGTAGAAAAAGCAAACCAAAATAAGTGCCAGCAAACAGCAGCGCTAAAAAAAATAACAAAAAAGGCACCAGTAAGCCGCTAAACAACGCTGGCCAAAATTTATTTTTTAAATACTCGCCAATAAAAATAAAATTCTTAATAAAGAAAAAATTAAAAAACATTCCCAGCAGAACAAAAGAAAGATAAACTAAAAAAAACTTAAAGCCTCTGTTTGAAGTCATCTTATTATGCAGCAGCAAGAAATTAAAACATCTGGCATAGGAAAGCTTATCCAGAGAGGTTTTTCCGCCAAAAGAGAAAAAATAACCATTTACTTTAGCCCCTTTATTAATACGGCAATTGGTATTAAAACTAAAAATATTTTTTCTGATCTCACCGTTAACTATCAAACTGCTATTGAGCGCAATTATTGAGGAATCTAAAACACCGTCTATCCGCAGCGGCGTTTTATAGGCCAAGACCAAGCGGTTCTGATACTTTTCTTTTTCCAGCGCATACCCTTTATGTTTATATAAAAAAACGCCGCCGGCAAAACTGCTCTTTGCCGAAAACAAAAAAGCGCTCAAAATCACTAATGCCAACAAAAAATATTTTGAAAATTTTTTCATTTATTTAATTAAGGTCCGGCCAAGTGGCAATAATTTCTCTAGCGATTTATTAACTTCTATATGCCAGCGCGCCGAAAGCTTTTGAATTTGCGGCGCTTCCAGCCGTTTTTGTTTAATTTTAAAAGAATCTTTTTTATAGGTAATTACATCGAGCGGCGGACTGCAGAGCGGATAACTTTTTTGCGTGGCATCAAAGGCTAACAAGCCCAGCAGTAGGGCCTTTTCCGCAGAATTATTAATATTAGCAGCATATTCTAAAATATATTTACCGTAACGCCCCTCACCAATGATCTCAAACGGCGAATCTTTAGAAATTCTTTTCCAGGACCCTTCGGAATAAACACGAAAAAGCTGCGGCGTTTCATCTTCAACAAACTGGCCGCCAATTAAATAATTAATATCAAACTCAGTATTGCCGTTCTCAAACCAGCTCTCCTCGCGCGTGCGCACCTCGCGAATAACTTTTGCGACAAAATCAACGCCCTGATAAAGCTTTACACAGTTAAAAAGATATTCCTTGCGCTCGTTGAGATAGGTAATGACCATATCGGAAATAGATTTAAGACCGGAAAGCATTATGAACATTGAGTGTTTTTCTTCTTCAAAGAAAAAAACTTTTTTACTGGAAACAACAAAATCAACATCGCCGCTGGTCAAGCGGGTGTCAGAAATAGCGACGATCTCATTCTTAGTGCGCAACCCAACACAAAAAGTCATGGCAATATTTTAGCATAATTTTGCCAACTGACCTATTGGCTAGTAATAAGTCTAATAAATATTTTATATAGTTAATTTTTATTATTAATATGATAAAATAAAACAACTTAATCTGGGGGGATTTCAGTGCGGTCTATTTTCAAAAAGAGTTTTACTCTTTTTTTATTGGTTTTTATTTTTCTAACAATACCACTAATAGCCAACGCTCCCGGAGAAATTGAACTTTTAACCAACACCCCTTTCCAGCGCAGTGCCGTTCCCCATCTGGCTAGAACCGGCGAAAACACACTGCATTTAATCTATAACCAAAACGAGAGCGGCGTCAGCGCTGTCAATTATCTTCAATCACAAGACAACGGTTTAAACTGGAGTACACCACGCAACCTAGCACAGGGATTGCAGTTCAGCAAAACACCCTTACTCATCAATAGCGGCATTAAGCTCCATGCGCTCTGGGAAAATAGCGGCGCTATTTATATTTCTGAATCTCTAGACAACGGCAAGGAATGGAGTCAGCCGTTTAAAGTCAGCGGCACCTTGGCCGAAAGCAAGAACCCGGCGGCAACCATTGCCGAAAGCGGCGACATTCACCTGGTCTGGGAAAATGCCGGCAGTATTTTTTACCGCCTTTACTCGCGCAGCACCGCCACCTGGTCAACAATTTACAGTATCAGCAAAGCTAACCGGGCCGCCGCCACACCGGTAATAAGCAACGTTGAAAATAAAACTATTATTGTTCTCTGGGCAGAGCAGGGCACAATTGTCTCCCGTGAGCTCAATCTAACTAACGGCGCCTGGCTTTCGGTCGAAACCGTCAGCATTGATAGCCCGGGCTCTTTACCGGGGCGCTGCCAGCTACCTGCAGTCAGCGTTGATGCCGCCGGTATAATTCACGCTATTTGGGTCAAAGAAAAACAGATCTTTCACCGCACAAAGATCAAGGGATATTGGTCGCCGATCATCACCAAACTCTCCGATGACTTCTTAAGCTCTTTTTCTGAACCATCACTGGCCTGCGACAACAGCGGTTATACCTACGCCGCTTTCATAGAAAAAAACTCTATTTTTATTCAGCGTTTTGACAGCAACACGTTAACCTGGAAAATTATCCGCAAATTAAAACCCGCCTCCTCCAAACTGGTTTTTTCGCCATTGCTCGGCGGCAACAACAGTAAAAATCATTATCTCTCCGGCTACGCCGAAGGATATGATCTGGTCTGGACAGAAAAAGATCTGCAGGAACAAAAAGAGCGCACCTTACTCCGCTTCAACTCTAAAGCCGTGTTGGCTAAACCGGGCGGCGCACCGGAGATCATCAGCGTTCAAAACAACAACGGCCGACCTTACCTTGTCTGGCAAACCACTGAACAACAAACCGCTTATCAGATAGTGATCAACAACCGGCTGACACCGCAAGAGCCGCTGCTTTACGACAGCAAAAAAGTCAGCTCGCCGCTGCAAAAACAGATCATAGATTCTTTTACACTTCAACAAGAAACCCTTTATTTTTTTGTGCGAACGGTCAACGAAAAAGGTGTTTGGTCCGAGTGGTCTCAAGCCTACAGTTTTGTTGCCGACAAAGACACGGACGGCCCGCTGATAGAAATAACCTCTATTGATGAAGACTCTCTCTTTATGCATAGTCCGGATACAGCCACGCTCTACTACGGACCAGGCTTAGAAGAACCCAAAGAGTTTGTCATTAGAGGCAAAGCTATTGATAACGGCTCCGGCATTAAAAAATTAGTTTTTTCGCCTGCTTTTGGCGACCAGCCGCCGCCGCTTTACAACCTGGCCGGCGAAGAGTGGGCGGTGCGCTACAGCATCAGCTCCAGCGATGAACCCGGGTCAATAATCATTACCGCTTATGATAATGTTGGACACACTACCAGTAAAATAATTTCGGTCTTAAAAGATATTACGCCGCCGGAAGCGGCAACCTGGGTCAAGATCTATCCAGACCAAAACAAAATAGACCTCAATACTGCCGAAAACAAAAACGATAACGACCGGACCGTCTATGTTACCTGGGTAGACGGTAGCGACAGCGAGGCTGGCCTCCGTTATCATCTAATGGGCACCAGCTCTAAATGGTGGCAAAATTCTATTCACCGCTCGGGCGACGCCGAAGAAGGCTGTGAAGGTGACAATACTTTTTATGTTTTTGCCGTCGACAATGTTGGCAACGTTTCCGAGGCCGGTACCGATAAAATATTTATAGATTCTTTGCCGCCGACACCGCCGGCACTAAACGGTAAAACAACCTCCACCAATTATTTTTACGGCACTTGTGATGCTGATGTCAAAACCATTTTAGTTAACGGCGTACCTGACGAAATAGAGTTTTTAGACAAAATCACCTGGCGCTACAAACACCGCCTGCGCGACGGCCAAAGCGAGCTCTACAGTTTTCAGGCGCTTGACCACCTCGGCAATAAAAGTCTGCCCAGCGAAGTCCGGCTGTTTGTAGATAAAACACCGCCTAACTTGTTTTATGTTGATCATAATTTTGAAGATAAACCGCTCCGCTACAGGGACAAACTGATAGTTACACTCAAAGGCGAACCACACAATAGCGCCTTTTTTAAGATCGACGGGCTAACCGAAAAAATTGAAATGTATGATGATGGCACCCGCGGTGACATTACCGCCAATGACGCGATCTATACCGGCACCTACTTTGTAGATACTGAACTGACTATCGGCAAAAAAGAAATTATTGGCCAGCTCACAGATAAATCAGGCAACAGCTCGGAAAAGAAAGCACTGTCAGCTATAACCATTGATTCTGCCGTACCGATCTTAATTGATGACTTTGAAAATAAAGGCGATCTTTACCCCTGGAAAAATCACTGCCAGGCCAAAAATATTATCCGCGCCGAAGAACCGGAGATCAGGATCCCGGAAAATAACGGCTGTTTAAAAATAGATTACGATCTTGGCGGTAATCAGAACTGGGCGGGGATCTCTTCTAAAAAATTTATACCCAAAAACTTAGCCGGCTCACACGTCTATTTAACCTTTTGGCTCAAAGGCTCTGGTGCCGAAAGCAGCCGCCTCTTTATTTCTCTACAAGGCAAAAATAAACGCAATGTTGTAGCAGATTTTTATACTTTTGATAAAAAATATTCTATTCCGCTCAACAATACAGAATGGCAAAAAGTCACACTCCCCATCCCGGCCGCTTATTTGGAAGATCTCGACCAGGTAACTACTTATCATTTATATATCTTCAGCGATAACGAAAAAGAAAAAGGGACGATCTATCTTGACGAACTAAAAACAGTTTATGTTATAGACCAAAACACGGCCGCCAGAAATTTGACCAGCTCTGCGATAGCGAGCAGCAAAACAACCGGCACCATTGTTCCGTCAATAAAAAAAATAGAGCCGGAAGCCGGCGGCACATTTATTGACACCCCTTATATTCTGCCGGAGCTCTATCCTAATCCTCTAAGAAAAAACCAGACAACGGAAATAAAAGTAAAGTTACCGCAAAATATCGAAGCACTAATGGTCTATGTCCATTGGGGCAGCATCAATAATCAAGGACAAAAAACCAAATTAGAAAAAACTACCGGCAACATCTGGAAAGGAAGCTATGCTGTCCCCAACAATATCAGCGTTGGTGAAAATTTTGGCCATCTTTATATCCGCAGCAAAGAAAACCGTTTTTATAAGAAAAAATTTGTCTATAAAGTAATTGATGAGAATTCCAGCAGCTATGATAGAATAACGGTCATTTTTAATCCGCATCCGCTCATTACCAGAAGCGGTACACAGGTAAAAGTACTGGTGCCAAAAAATATTGAAGCAGAAAACGTCATGCTCTTTTTTGGTGAAAATAAAGAAAATGTTTATTCTGTAAAACTAGAGAAAAGCAGTATAATAGGCGAAAATGTTTACTGGCTAGGCAAAGTAACACTGCCAACAGATGTAAAAGCGGGCGATTATACCGCATTTATTTATATTAAAACGACCGATGGGAAATTTATAAAAAAACGGACAAAGTATTCCGTTATAAATTAAACAACCGGTCTTTGACAAAAACAGGGAGTTTTGAATATGGCAAACCAAAATACAGAAAACAAACAGAATATTCTAAAAATCATTACAAATTATGCTCTGATCCTGGCTTTATTTACAGCTTTTTCCGGCGGCATTCTCTCTTTTGTCCATCTGACCACAGCCGAAAAAATAGCGGCCAATACAGTTAAGCAAAAAAACCTGGCCCAAAAAGAGGTCTTTGCCAGCGCCAAAATCTTTAAAGAAAATCAAAAAAATAATTTCAACTATATCGAAGCTTTTGACAGCGAAGAAACACCGCTCGGCTATATTATAGAAGCTGAGAATCAAGGCTATAGCTCAGTTATTAAAACTTTAATTGCGCTTGACTCTTCTTTTAAAATTATTGGTTTAAAAATTATTTCCCAAACCGAAACACCGGGGCTCGGCACTAATATAGAAAAAAATAAATTTACCGACCAGTTTATTAATAAAAAAAATAATGACCTCACCTTAACACAGGAAGGCGGCAAAATAGACGCTGTTACCGGCGCAACAATATCTTCACGGGCAGTTATTAATAGTGTAAAATTAGCTATTGAAAATTTTAAAAACGCCTTAACTTATCAGGAACAACTACCAGCAACTAACTAGAGAGAGGTCTGTAATTATATGAAAAATATCATTTGCTCAAAAAAAATCATTCTGCTGCCAGCCATTTTGCTGCTCTTAACTCTTTCTGGCTGCTCTAAAACCATTGAAACCAAACGCTCCGGCTATTATCTGGACCGCGTCTTTGAGGTCAGTTTTTCTTATAAAAAAGATAAAAAACTTGCAAAAAAA
>CAYUXF010000038.1:0-14559 GCA_964448755.1 uncultured bacterium | reverse complement strand
CGGCAAAGAGACCAGCGCCAAAATATCACCGCTTTCCACATCCATAATTACCAGCGTGCCGCCTTCAGCTTTATATTTATCTACCGCTTTTTTTAATTCCCGGTGTGCAATGTATTGCAAAAATTCATCAATAGTCAGAACAACCGAATGTCCGTCCTGCGGCTCATTAATTATTTTATTGCCGGTATAAATATCAGTACCCTGCAGGTCTTTCTCAACAATTACCGAGCCGGGCACTCCATGTAAATACTTAGCCATAGAAAGTTCTACACCGGCCTGGCCTTGATTTTCCAGATCAACATAACCCACAACATGAGAAAAGAGCTGCCCCTGCAAATAAACCCGCTGTTGCTCTTTTTGTAAAAAAATACCGGGCAAACTAAGCTGTTTTACTTTAGAAAACTCTGCCGACAAAATTTTTCTTTTAATTACGGCATAGCGACTGTTAACCGATATTCGGCGCAGAATATCGGCCGCCGGAAGATCAATTACTTTAGCCAGTGATTCAGCCGTGTCTTTTTTATTGCCAATCATAAACGGATCAGCTATTACGGTATAAGCTTCTACCGTGGTTGCCAACAAACTGCCATGTCGGTCAAAAATATTGCCGCGGCGGGCTTCCAAAGGCAAAGTTTTTTTTATTTGAGCTTCAACTTTCCCCTGCATAATCTCATGACTGATGATCTGCAAATAATACAAACGACAAATCAGTAATGATAAAAGGACTATGAATCCGGCGACAATTAAATAAGCTCTTTTTTTCCCTTTTTCATAAAGTTCCTGCATACTAAAACGTTACCTCTTATTCCAAACAATATATTTGACCTGTTTAGGCTTGATCATCCCCACCCGGCCCAGGGCATCTTTTTCAATTGTCTCCATGTTTATTTTAGCCGCCAACGCTATCTGCAAATATTCATTTTCACGTCTGATCTCTGTCATTTTTTTTTCCAGAGCATGAAACTCTCTGTTAATACTCATAACATAAATATGCTGACTAAGATAAGCAGCTAAAAAAGCAAAAAAAACAACTATCGCAATCAGCCAGCCTAAAAAACCTAAAACCGCACTTTGTTTCTGTTCTTCAATAGAAAAATTATCCTGGCCGGAAAATTGCGCCTGAAATTCACTTTGTTCCATTATTATATTTTCTCCGCTATTCTCAGTTTTGCTGAACGGGCCCGGCTATTTAATTCCAATTCAGCGACAGAGGCTGTCAGCGGTTTCTTATTAATAATTTTCAAGGTACTGACCTTGCCGCAGCGGCAGACCGGAAAAGATGGCGGACAAACACAACTCCGGCTTAGCTCAATAAATACCTGTTTAACTATCCGATCTTCCAGCGAATGAAAAGAAATAACGGCAATTCTGCCGCCAGGAACCAATAACTCTACTGCTTGTCGGAGACTTTTTTCTAAAATAGCCAGCTCCCCATTCACCTCTATGCGCAGAGCTTGAAAAACACGTGTCACGGAATCGTTTTTCTGCTGATAATTACCAACAGCCGCAGAAAAAATGACATTTTTTAATTGCAGTCCGGAGTTAAAGATCTCGCCTCTTTTTCTGACCCGTTCAATTGCCGCGGCAATTTTCCCGGCATAGCGCTCTTCACCATTCTCTTTAAAAATTCTCTTTAATTCTTGTTCTGAATAGTTATTGACGATCTCCGCAGCGGTCAATTTACCTTCTGTCATATTCATCCGCATATCAAGACGATCGGAATTCCAGCTAAAACCACGTTCTGCTGTATCAAGCTGATAAGAAGAAACGCCCAGATCAAAAAGCACCGCATTTATTTTATCTACACCATATTTAGCCAGCTCTTCTTTTAAAAAAGAAAAGTTATTTTTGATCAAGGTTACCCGCTGATCAAGTGCAAGATTTTTAGCAGCGTTGTCTATAGCATCCTGGTCTTGATCAAAGGCATAAAGTTTGCCGTTGCCTATTTTTGCCAGCAGCACAGCAGCATGTCCACCGCCGCCCAGAGTACAATCAACAACGGTCATCCCCTCGGCTAAATTAAGACCTTCAATAACTTCATTTAACAATACCGGCACATGTTGATAACTAGACATAGCGCTTAATTTTGTCGATATTTTTCTCGACTTCTCTATACCCGATCTCGATCATTTTTTTATAAAAAGCTTTATTGTGGGCATGTACCGAAACATATTCTTTTAAAGGGTCCAGCAACAGATCATATTGACCGCGATACTTATTAAAATTATTGATCTCCTGGATCTCATGCGCTCGTGACAGCACATTAAAAAAAGAAGAAGGCGTCTCCGACATTCTGCCGCGCGGAATAATATTAACACCGATCCGGTAGTGCTTTTGCCCAAGTGTTTTAAAACAATTCAGCGGTAAATTATTAGAAAAAGCCCCATCAATTAATAATCTATCCTCATATTCCACCGGCACAAAAAGACCGGGAATAGTACAGCTGGCTCTAACCGCAAAAGCGATCGCTTCATTTTTATGCTTAAATACATACTCTTTTCCACTGTACATATCTGTGGCAACTATAAACAACGGGATCTTTGTTTCGCCAAAAGTTTTAACCGGCAGTTTTTT
Organism: uncultured bacterium; assembly: GCA_964448755.1. Lineage (GTDB taxonomy): Bacteria > Margulisbacteria > Termititenacia > Termititenacales > CAYUXF01 > CAYUXF01. The sequence continues at coordinate 11,985 of CAYUXF010000038.1, read as the reverse complement.
ATCTATTAGATTTTCTATTTTTTTACCGGAAAAAAAGCCTGTCTTATCAAAACGGGGAAAGACAACGGTAAACCAATCGAGCTCCATAGCAATAGTCTCTAAATCTTTGGGCGGAACACCGCCGGCATAAAAAGCAGCTGCTATAGAACCGGCACTGGTGCCGGAAATGGCAGAAATTTTAATGCCAGCCTCATCCAGCGCTTTTAAGATACCAACATGAACCAAGCCTTTAATATTACCGCCGCCCAAAGCCAGCGCCAACCCCTCATGTTTTTTACCAATAACATTGAGCACCTTATAAAAAAGCGACATTAGAGATCCTCCTTATTTATAACAAACCAGAGCGATGTCAAACGCTCTTTATCATCAAGTCTGGCGACTACTAAAAAATCATCCAGACGCCAAACCAGGCCATCTTTTTCCAGAGAATAGTTGCGGCCAAAATAGCCGGTCAATTTGTTTTTTTTATCACCTATCTTGAGATCTTTATAGATCTTCTCCTTATATTCACTGCTATAGAGGACCCGGTATAATTTACTGGCATAAAAATACATGAACGATTGTTCATAATTAAAGACCACATCATCCTCGGCAGCATTATTCTGCCTGACAGAAAATATCCGGTTGGGCGGACCGTAATAATTAAGGACATCAACATGTGTTTTACCTAGAAGATCGGTAATTTCCTGAGCGGCTAAAAAAGAAAATAAACAAATAAAACTTACAATAATTTTACGCACTAAGACGCCCCCCTGTTGACTGAAATTATATCAGACTCAGGCCAAAAATTTAACATTGGATAAACTAGCATACTCCACCAGAGAAAGAGTTTCGCCGCGGCGCTGAAGATCTATGCCGGTCTCTTTTCTGATCTGCTCTAAATGCTCATTAGTATAGTGAGTGGTCGGCGCTTTTTTTAGACAATTACCAAGCGTCTTACGGCGGCCCCAAAAAGCGGCCCTTATAATATTAAAAAGACGTTTTTCATTAGCCTCCACTGGCGGCTCTTTTCTGATCTTTAACTCTATCACTGCACTATCGACTTTTGGCGCCGGCACAAAAGCGCCCGGCGGCACATTAAAAAGAACTCTACACTCGGCATAATACTGTACAAATAACGAGAGCGAACCATACGCCTTAGAACCAGGCAAAGCCGTGATCCTTTCGGCAACCTCTTTTTGGACCATCAAAACTATCTTATCTACTTTATCTTTGTAAGAAAAAAGTTTTTCAATGATCGGTGTCGTAATATAATAAGGGATATTGGCAATAACCTTTACCTTAGTATCGAGCGCGGCAAAAATATTATCCGCCTGCTGCAAAAAATCACCCATAATAAAATTAACATTAAGATATTTTTCTAACTTTTGCTGTGTAGAGGGAAAAAGCTCCTCATCTATCTCAATACCAATAACTTTGCCGGCAGCCTTGGCCAGTTCTTCGGTCAAAAGACCTGTTCCCATGCCTATCTCTAAAACAACATCTTCTTTATTTAGTTTTGCTTGAGTAATAATCTTACTTAAAATATTTTTATCTTTAAGAAAATTTTGACCGTACCTTTTTTTTGCTCTGACTTTTTCCATTTTTTAAAGCTTTCTATTAACAATTATTTTTTTTGCTATCTCTACGGCATTAGCCAGTGAACTAAGATGAGCGATTCCCTGTCCGGCAATATCATACGCTGTCCCATGATCAACAGAAGTTCTGACAAAAGGAAGACCTACGGTAATATTGACCGCTTGATCAAAAGCCACCATTTTAAGCGGGATCAAGCCTTGATCATGATAATGAGCGACAAAAATATCATATTTTTTGATCTTCTCCGGCGTAAAGGCAGTATCTGCCGGCAAAGGATCACTAATATTATGGCCCGCTGCTCTAAACTGAGCAATCACCGGCAGCAAAATATTCTGTTCTTCAGAACCAAAAATACCGCCCTCACCCGCATGCGGATTTAAACCGCAAACAGCAATAGCCGGATCTTTCACCCCCAACTGAGACATCCCCAGCAAGGCCAGCTCCAGCGTATTTTTAAATCGCTCTTGCGTTATCAATTCCGGAACATTTTTCAGCGGTTTATGGATCGTCGTCAGGATCACATTGAGGTTCGGCGACCAGAACATCATGCCAAATTTTTTAACACCAGAAGCAGCCGCCAATATTTCGGTATGACCGTCAAAATGATATCCAGCCAAATGAAGCGCCTCTTTATTAAGAGGGGCCGTAACCAGTCCAGCTATTTTACCGGCCAGCGCCATTTCAATAGCTTTTTGAACATATAAAAAAGAAGCCCGCCCATTACCAGCCAGTGGCCGCCCCCGGCTATGTTCGGTTAAATCACCAACCGGATCAATTACCTGACAGCTCAGCTGCTGATCAAAAAAACGGAGCGCTTTTTCATTGCCGATAACCACAATATCCGACGATGGATTTTCTTTTAAATATCTGGCCACAATTTCAGGGCCAATGCCGTTAGGGTCTCCCATTGTTATAGCTAACATAGGATCAGATTATAACAGGAAACCTATTGTTTAAAAATTAACACTTTTCAAATAGGCAATTTGCTAAAAAGTTCATTTTTTAGCTTTTTAACACCCAAACCGCCGCCAAACCTGGCATTTTTATTCCTTTAATTATAACAGGGAGCAAATGATGAATAAATTTACAATTAAAATAATGACCAATTACTCTTCGTTAAACCATATTCTAAGTTTTGAAAGAAGTCTTTTTTTCTTTTTTATTTTTACTTTAATTTTAATGCTCAGTTTTTCGCTATCTCTTTTAAAAATAAATTCAAACTTCAGTATTAGTAGCTACGATATAAAAAAAATAACTGCTGAGAACAATTTAGCTAAAACAAAAACCCAGCTCATTGCCCAGCAAATTGAACAGCTCAATGAACGGATAATTTATCAAAATAAAAACATACTCTCTTTACAGACCATGACGAGCAGCCGTGAACTATTAGAAAAAAACTTTGCACTCAATGAAGAATTTCAAAAAGTATCCTTAGAAAAAACGCTTTTAGGCAGCAGATTATTAAAGTACCAGATAAAAATAGGCAACAGACAATTATATGAATATTTTATTGACCTGGATAATAAAAACAAAGAAGAACGTCTTATAAATGAACAGCGGATCAGCGATATCCACAATAATATCCAAGAGATCTTAAATAGCGGTCTGTTTTTCAAAGAGATAGAAACTGTACACATTGCCGAAGACGAATATATTGGTCTAATAGACAATCTTATTGTTTTTTACATCAGCAAACAGGATGCCGTCCATTATCAAACTTCCGCTGAAGATCTGGCTCAAAAATACAAAAAAATACTCATTAGCGAATTAAAAATAGCGGCAGATAATTACCAGGCCAACAGAAATCCCTTAATGGGCAAAATAACACTATTGAGAAGAAACCCCGGCATAAAAGAATTGTCTCAAGATATCAACAGAAAAATGAAATTCATTGCCGAAAATATTAATAAAAACCAGGGAATACTTACCGATGTTTATTCCGCCTCTTTGGCGCTCAGCTCTAAATATGCTAAAACACCATCAATTTCACCGCTCAAATATACTTTTATTACTTCACCTTACGGCTATCGCATTCACCCTATAACTAAAAAACATATGCTCCATACCGGCATAGATTTCGGCGCCTATATAGGAACAAAAATAAAATCTACCGCTGATGGCCGGGTAACTTATGTCGGCTGGCTGAACGGTTACGGCAAAACAATAAAAATAGCACATGGCGACGGTTTAAGCACACTTTACGCACATTGTTCTAACCTCTATGTCAAACGGGGCCAATATATAAAAAAAGACCAGTTAATTGCCCTCAGCGGCAACAGCGGTTTAGTTGCCGGACCACACCTTCATTATGAAATAAGAAAATTTGATAAACCTATTGACCCAACAACATATTTAAGCAGAGATATTCTCACTGCTAAAAAAAATTGGGACGAAGAAAACTTTTAAACTATTTAGGTTTTAATCTTAGAGAATTAGTTGTTATAATTAATGCTCTATGAAAGATTATTTACTCGGTGAAAATATTTCAGTAAAAATAAAAAAACACCGCAGCAGCAGAAATTTAAAAATTTCCGTCAGCCAGGACGGACAGGTCCGCCTGACCATCCCTTATTATCTACCCTATTATCTAGGTGAACGCTATTTAAAAGAAAAAAAAAACTGGATCGTTGAAACCTTAAAAAAGATCAATATCCATGACCAGCAAAAGACAAAGATAGACCCCCAGCAAGAAAAAGAACTCCGCAAGAAAGCCAGGGAAAAGATCACAGAACTAGTAAAACATTACTGTTTAGTTTATAGCTTAAGTTATCAAAAAATATTTATTAAAGGGCACCGCTCGCTCTGGGGCAGCTGCTCTCAAAAAAAGAACCTCAATTTCAATTGGCGTTTGATCTTAGCGCCTGAGCGAATTCTCCATTATGTAGTTGTCCATGAAGTCTGTCATTTACGGGAAATGAATCATTCTAAAAATTTCTGGCAGCTGGTAGAGCTAACCGTTCCGGAATACCGGGAATGCCGGCGCTGGCTTATAAAAAACGGACGGACACTCTATTGAAGATTTTTTAACATATGTTAGAATCCACGCTCAAATTTGATTAAGGAGCCCTATGTATAAGGAACTTTTTAAAATAAAAACGACCGCTCTAAAAAAAATTAAAAAATTGCCACCGCGCGATCAAGGCCATTATTTGCCTTTTAATTCCTTTCCGCACGGCGCCCCCTTAGGCGGCTTTGGCAGCGGCACTATCGGCCGTTCCCCTTATGGCGATTTCAATATCTGGCATCTTAAAGTTGGCGCTCATCTAGAAGAAGAACTCAAGGGCTGCGCTTTTCATATTTATCAGAAAGATCTACAGACAGGGAAAAAATACACTAACCTTTTAACTACCCGCGAATTCAATAATAAAAAATTAAAAAAATTTGCCGCTGCCTATGATCCAACAAACTGTACTTATGCCGCCGCTTATCCTAAAGCCAGTTATGTTTTTAACAATAAAAAACAGCCTGTTGAGATCAGCTGTGAGCAATTCTCCCCTATCCTACCTAACAACTACAAAGAGACCTCTTATCCAGTCGCGGTTTTTGAACACACTTTACGCAACACCTCAACACACGAGATCGAAGTCTCTTTAATGTTCAGCTGGGAAAATATGACCGGCTGGCGGTTTGAAGATCAGCGGCCAGGTGTTCAAGACAACTGGTTCTCTTTCATTAAAAATAATCACAACAAAAAACATACTATTAAAGAAATAACTATTGACCAGAAAAAAATTCAGGCCGTTGTTATGGGCCAAACTAAAAAGCGGGCAGAAGAAGAAATGGACGGCGAAATAACTATTGCCACAGCTGCTGAAAAAGACATGGAGATCTTCTCACAAGAATATTTTTATACTAACGGGACCGGCCGCGAATTATATGATACTTTTGCCGAAGATGGCACTTTAAATAATCTGCCGCCGATCCATCTACTAGAACATCAAGCTTTGGGCGCCGCTCTAGCAGTAAAAACAAAACTACAGCCGGGTGAAGAGAAAAAAATACCTTTTGTTTTAGTCTGGGATCTGCCGATAGTTCACTTTGGTCCGAAAATTAATAAAGAAAAATACTACACCCGTTATTTTAACAACAGCGGCCGCAACAGCTGGAAGCTGGCACTTCAGGCCTTTAAAAATTATCCGGAATGGTCTAGCACTATTGATAACTGGCACCGTGAAATTATTGAAAATAGTTATTTTGGCAAAAAGCTTTCCACAGAAAATTCTAAAAAAAATTACTTTAAAGCATTAATTAACGAACTCTATTTTCTGGCCGACGGCGGTTCTTTTTGGGATGCAACAACCGGCGATTTTGGCCTGCTTGAATGTTTTGATTATCCTTTTTATGAAACACTTGATGTCCGTTTTTATGGCTCTTTCCCGCTTTTAAAATTCTGGCCAAAAATAGAACTGCAAATAATGAAAAAATTCAGCAAAACCATTTCCGAATCGGTTAAAACAAAAATACCTTTTAATCATTATGCTGACAATCCTAATATCCTCTTAAAACCGGAGATCAAAGCCCAAAAAATTTATTACGATCATAAAAAAATTAAAGGAGCTTGTCCGCATGATCTCGGCTCACCAAAGAAAAACCCTTTTACCGAAACGGCAGCTTACACCTGGCAAAATACCAATTATTGGAAAGACCTAAACCCTAAATTCATTTTGTTAGTTTACCGCGATTATCTATACACCAAGGACCGTTCTTTCTTAATAAGCTGCTGGCCAGCTATGCAGGAAGCTCTTAAATATTTATTGCAGATGGATCAAGACAAAGACGGCATCCCGGAAAACGAAGGTTATCCTGACCAAACCTACGATAACTGGGTTATGCACGGCGTCTCCGCTTATTGCGGTTCACTCTGGTTAGCTGCTCTGCAGGCTATGCAAAAAACTGCCGAATTACTAGAAGAGAAACAAGCAGCTGGAAAATATGCCAGAATATTAAAAAAAGCTTTACATACTTTTGAGAAAAAGCTCTGGACCGGACGTTATTATAAGTTTTGCGAAAATAACAGTGATATCATGACCGACCAATTGATCGGCGAATGGTACAACAGCTTAACAGATCAAAGAGACCTACTGCCGGCAGAAAATATAAAAAAATCCTTAAAAACGATCTATAAGTATAATTTCAAAAAAACCGCCCGCGGTAAATTTGGTCTGGTTTCCGGTAAAAAAGCCAACAATCGGCCGGTAGATTCAGAGCAGGGTCGCGATGTCTGGGTTGGCGCGAACTTTGCTTTCTGTTCACTCCTCATTAAATATGGTCTTTACAAAGAAGCAGAAAATATTATTAATTCAATGTCACATATAATTTATGACCGCGGTTTCTTCTTTAGAACACCGGAAGGCTGGGACACCAAAGGACACTTCACGGCAACCATGTACATGCGCCCTAATGCCATCTGGGCCAACGAATTTATAGCAGAATAAATTATAATATTTTTATTAAGTTATTAAGTAAGTTTATTCTCAGTTCAAATTGGTTCTCGCGGGCATTTTTAAGATTTTGCGCAACCGCTTTTTTAATTTCTGTATTGCGCAGAATATCGCCAAAAAGCTCTTTGGTTTTTTCTCGAATAATGATCATGACGATCTGTTTTTGTTTGCCAAAATAAAGTTTTAATAATAATCGGACTTTTTTAAAAAGCTCATGCATCTCCTGTGTACTGGTAGTAAAATAAGCCCGCACACATACTTTAAACATATCCTCATTAACCTCTTCTAATTCGGCCGGCAGATAAGAGCCAATATTGATCAATAAATTATTTAATTCCGGCACCGGCAGAGCCGCTATCAATAAGAAAAAGCGCGGCGTAAAATTACCGCTATTTTCTTCTTTAAAAATTACGGCCGGATCTTTTTCCATTTTTTTTATAAAATTATTCTCATTATTCAATCTAATATTAGTCTGTCGAAAAGTTTCTTTTATTAAAGTCAGTTCTTTTTGACTAAAATTTACTGTACCGGCCTGCCCATAGAGTAAATACTTAAATTCACGCAGTAAACTCAAAAACCCCTCATCAAAAACTCCGGGCTTAATAGCTATATTATTGTTCTTATTTAAAATAGTTATTTTAATAAGATCATCTTTGGCTCTTATAAAAACAGGCGGACGGCCAATACCATTGAGCAGAGAGGCTGTCAGTAGCATCAAGCCCTGTAAAAAAGCAATTAACGGCGCCAGTTCTTTTTTATCGGCAGCTGTAGTTCTATCTATAACCAGCTTACCGGCTAAAAGTTCTAAAAAAGCAGCCCGCGGTTTGCTCCCTTTTTGCCAAACCGAAAGACCTTTATCATAAATAAGCTCGACCGCTACTTTCAAAAGATAGAGATCGTTATCGGCACTGAATTTAGTATTTTCTAAAAGTGAAAATATTTTTAACGTAGCTTCCATTATGCCCCCTCTAGAATAGTTAAGCTTAAATTATAACATGGCCATTTCAAATTACGGGCGTAAATATTTTTCAATCTCAGCATATTTGCCGGCAGACACCAATAATGCATCATTATGCCATTTTAGCTCGCTTAAACCAAAACGCCGATAATATTCTTTAGACGAATACATTGCCTCATCGGCCTGTTTGACGATCTTATCAATAAAAGCATTGTCTTGTTTCAATTCGCGCTCTATTTCTTGATGATCAACTAAACGGACGCCTACACTCAAGCTCAATTTAAGATCATGGGCTGACTGAAAAATATCTCGAGTTGCCGTTATTTTTGACCATTTAGCCATAATACCCTGTATTCTTTTTTCTATATTGATCCGTGCGTCGGCATGTTCAAGACCGCCAAAAACTAAAACAAATTCATCGCCGCCGTAACGGCAAATAATATCCGTCTCGCGTAGCCCAGACTCCTTGAGCAGCAGAGAAAAAGCTTTCAATACTTCATCACCAAAAAAATGGCCATAATTATCATTGGCTTTTTTAAAATCATTGAGATCAATAAATACTACCGCCAAGGAATTTTGATACCGGCTAGTGCTTTTTATTAACTGCGGGAAAAAAGTATCAAAATAACGGCGATTATAAAGGCCCGTTAAAGGATCACAAGCCGAGATCTGTCTATTTTTCTCACTCTCTTCCTCGAGCTTTTTATTTTTTTCTTCCAGCTCTTTTTGTAATTTTTTTTGCTCCGTAATATTGCGGCTAATTATCAAGAAACCTTCTATGTTGTCATTCTCGTCTTTTTTAGGAACGGTATTTTGACTGAGCCAGACCTCACCATATTTTGTTAAAATCGGAAACTCTTTATATGTCAGCTCTCTTTTATTAATGTATTGATCAACATAAAAACCAATTACTTCTTTTTTATCTTCAGGTGCCAAAAAATTATAAAAATATTTATCAGTAAGATCAGGCAAACCGACTAATTCCTGTGTGACTTTATTCCATTTCAAAAAACGTCCATCTACAGCCAATAAATAGATTGGGTCTTTAGCAACATCGGCCATCTGCCAAAAACTCTCTTCGCTTTTTTGCAGCTTAGCTTCTGCCTCTTTTAACTCCGAAATATCGACCATTGTCACAAAATAAGAACTATCGGCCAATTTAGCTATAGAAAAAACAACTTGTTTTTTTGTGCCATCGCGGCAGGTTATAGAAATATCACGATTAGCATTTATATGCCAGCTATCTTTAGAAGCCTGCCATTTTTCAAAAATTCGCTGACGATATTCTTGATCTGGATACATTTTAGAAAACCAGCTCTCTTCATCTGGTATCTCTTGATAACGATAGCCGGTCACTTCTGTGAATTTATTATTTATTATCTTAAAACGGCCCTGGCTATTAACCAACATTACACTGACAGGTAAACTATTTAAAATATTAATGAGATCTTCTTTTTTTAAATAATTAAGACCATTATCTATAGTTTTAACATAATTTTTAGCCGAAAAATCAGAACCAGAAACAGCGAGCCTCTGTAATTTTGCAATTTCAGCAGAAAAAGCCTCTGCACTCGCCAAATGTTTTAAAAACATAACTTAAAACAGCCCCTAGCAAAAGATCAATAATTATAACATAGCGTTCTTTTTAAGACAGTTTATTTTTTAAGGAAATTTTCTAATATTTCTCGCCCGGTCGGTGTAAAAACAGATTCCGGATGAAATTGCAAACCAAAAAGCGGCAGAGCTTGGTGTTCAATACCCATGATCTCACCATCCGGTGCTCTGGCCGTTATATTAAAGCACCCGGGCAAAGTTTTTTCTTCAATTGCTAAAGAATGATATCTAGCCGCAGAAAGAGGTTCAGTTAAATTTTCAAATAAGCCTGTCCTGTTATGCGCCAAGAGAGACTTACGACCATGGCAGATCTCCCGCGCCGCCACTATTTTAGCGCCAAAAGCCTGCGCTAAACACTGCTGTCCCAAACAAATACCTAAAAAAGGTATCTTCCGATAATATTTTTTTATGATCTTCAAACAATTACCGGCCTGCTCCGGCCGGCCCGGGCCCGGCGAAATAATGATCTTCTGCGGGTTTAGTTTTGAGACGCCGTTAACTAAAATTTTATCATTATATTTAACAACAACCGTTTCCCCAAGCTCACATAAATATTGATAAATATTATAAGTAAAGGAGTCGTAATTATCGATGAGTAAAATCATTATAATCCCTCTATTAGAGAAAGATCTGTTATTTTTATGACGCCGCGCACGGAATTAGTAAAAACTATTTCTTCGGCTTGCTGAAGATCTGACAAATAAAGTTTTTTTATCCGGACCTGATTTTCCTTAATAAATTTTTTGCGCTCAAGACCCGGCAAAATAGCGCTCTTGAGCGGCGGCGTATAATAACGCCCTTTTATTTTTAAAAAAATATTGCTGATACTACCCTCCAAAAGCTCTTTTTGTGACGTATACCAGATAACTTCCATACACTCATTCAAGTCCGCATTAAAACGATTACTGGTTTTATAGCCGGCAAATTTATGCGGCCGTACCTGTTGCAATTTAATTTTGCCGGCTCGCCATGGTTTAAATTCATTAGCTATTACTTTTATCCGGCCGTTCGCCCAGAGCTGCAAAGTAATTTTACTTTTAAGAGAAATATCCAAAGTTGCCGCTAGCAATCGCTCTATAATACTTTTTTCATTGTAATTTATTTTAAAATAAGCGGCGCTCTTTTTCAGCCGTTTTAAATGCAGCTCAAGTTCACGGTACTGCAAGCCGTCCCATAATAAAGTTTCAATGAGATAAAAATTATTTTGTTTTCGCAAAAAATTTGTTTTTAAAATGATCTCCCGGTATTCATCACTATAATCAGAACAAATAGTTAAGCCGCTCCCTACTCCCATTTTTGCCTGAGTTCCCTCTATTTCAATAGTCCTAATAGGGATACTCATAACAACAACATCGCGAGAAAAACAACCAATCCCTCCGGTATAAATACCGCGGCGACCTCTTTCTAAACGTTTTATAATTTTCATGCTGCTTATTTTAGGTGCGCCTGTCACCGAGCCGCAGGGAAAAAGCGCTTTAAATATTTCGTAGTAATTTTTCTTAATAAGTTTACCGGTTATAGTGGATGTCATCTGATAAAGCGATTGGTATTTTTCAACATCAAAAAGACGGTCTACTTTTACCTTCTGACAGATCCGCCCAAGATCATTACGCAAAAGATCGACGATCATCACATTTTCCGCTAAATTTTTTTCATCGCTAGCTAAAAAATCTCGGCCAGCAGACAACGGCGCTGTTCCCTTCATTGGCTTGACCGTGATCTCCTCGTTTTCAATTTTAAAAAAAAGTTCCGGTGAAGCGGATAAAATATATTTTTTGCCGTCAAAAAACAATGAATTATATGGCGTCTCCTGCCGGGTTAAAATATATTTAAAAAACCCTAATACCGAACCATAAAAATTAAATTTTAAAAAAGTAGTTAAATTTATTTGATAAGTATTTCCTTTTTTTATCTCTGCAATAATTGTTTGGTATTTTTTTTCATATTCACTTCTCTGCATTTCCAGCTTAAAGTTTGTTAGCGCAAAAAACTCGCTTTCTAAACCAGAAACTTCTTCATATTCATTAAAGAACAAAAGCCAGCCCTTATTTAAAAAAGAGCCATGTAAAGAAGGTAGTAAATTCTCGCCAAGTTCATAGTCTAAAGCGGCAACAACATATCTATTCTTAGCGGTCTCCTCTTCAACAATTTGCAAAGCACGTTTAAAGTTAAGTCCATTGACCCTGATCTTTTTATACATTTGTTTAAAAACAATTAACTTATTTTGATCTTTAGTAATAAAAAAAGGTTGTTCCATTTGGCGCATTTTAACCTTCAAGTAAAATTAAGTAAAAGCCGGATAAAATAGACATGTTAGTCTTTACCGCCAGAAAAAGCATTTACGAAATAATAATAGACACAACAATAGAATTAGAAAAAGAAATTTTATAATTT
>CAYUXF010000037.1:0-14822 GCA_964448755.1 uncultured bacterium | reverse complement strand
GAGGTAATTATCGCTTGATGTCCAAGATGCTCGACAGCTTTTTGGACCGAACGCAAATTACCCATGCCGTAGTCTACAATAGTTATTTGCATATTTTTTTGGCTAGCGCTAAGGCCCCTAAAAGGCCAGAATCTTTTTTGCAACCTGCTTTAAGTATTTTGATACTGTTAGAGGGATTAAGCTTCTTAAAGAAAGTTAAGTAATACTTTAAATTATCAAAAAATATTTTGCCGGAAAAAGAGACGCCGCCGCCAATGATAATTGCTTCCGGGTCAAGTAAATTAGTAAGATTAGCTATGCCCATGGCATTATAAAAAGTGTTTACTTTGACTAAGTTTAAAGCCAGTGGGTCGTTTTGTTCTGCCGCAGTAAAAACAAGTTTAGCAGTTATTTTGTTAAGATCGTAGTTGGTCATTTCATTGAGCAAGGTATTTTCTTTATTTAAGATCTTGGCTTTAGCCATATTGGCTAGTGCTGTGCCGGAACCAAGTGTTTCCCAGCAGCCGTAGTTGCCACAGCCGCAGAGCGGTCCGTTAGGAAAAAGCATCATATGTCCAGCTTCACCTGCTGACCCGGTAGACCCTTTATAGAGTTGGTTGTTAATAATAATGCCACTGCCAATACCGGTACTGATAGTGAGATAAATAAAATTATTTAATTTTTGACCGGCGCCAAAAACTAACTCCGCTACTGCTGCAGCATTGGCATCATTTTCAATGGAATAATTTGCTTTAAAATGTTTTTTTAGTTCCTGTGCTAGATTGATACCTTTTAAAGCTGGAATATTGGGAATATTAAATATTTTTCCTTTGGCGTCTGCCTGTCCTGGGATAGCAATTCCTATTTTAAAAGAGGCTTTTTTAGGTGCGGTGCTAGCGAGTTCTTCTATAATAGAAAGAAGCTGCGCAAGAGACTCTTTGGCGTTTTTGCTCTGACAGGTAGGGACGACAATTTTTTTTAAAATCTTACCTTGTTCGTCAGCTAAACCAGCCGCTATTTTAGTCCCGCCAATATCTAACCCTATTAACATGACGTGAATAATAACACTTAATTAAATACTTAAAAAGAGTGTAGTTTCAAAATGTATATATTTGCTAAAAAGTGGGTATATATTTTCGTAATGAAGATAATGAAAAATGCAACAGAAAATATCAATACATTTTTTGCCTGAAAATGGCCGATATATGTAATGTAAATAAGGGGGAGTCATGAAAAAGCTGTTAATATTGTTGATGTTCTTCTGCCTGGTCTATGCTGGCGGCGTCGGCACAACAGGCGCTAATTATCTAAAGATCGGTCTGGGTGCCAAAGCAACAGCGCTTGCAGAAAACTTTACTGCGCTGGCTGATGATACCAGTGCCGCCTATTGGAATCCCGCCGGTTTGACTACCGCTAAAAGCACACAGGTTGATTATATGCAAATTAACTGGATAGCAGGTATTTCCAGTAAAACCATGGCGGCTGTTTATCCGCTTAGTGAGACAGATTATCTTGGCGGTTACCTTTTTATGCTTGAAACCCCCAGCGACAAAGAGACTGTTTATGACGTAGATAATGCCAATGCTTATAAAGAGACTGGCGATAAATTTAATAGCGGGATAAATGTTATGGACTTGGCTTATTCTAAATTGATCTCTGCTAAACTTTCTGTTGGGCTAGGTTTAAAAGTAATTGATGAAAATCTTGCTGGTGAAAAGAATATGGGCTATGCCGCTGACCTGGGTTTTATCTATAAGGATCTTTATCCGTCACTTTCTTTAGGTGCTACTTTGCAGAATATTACGGTCAGTAAATTACATGATGAAGAAGAATTGCCAATGACAATAGCTTTAGGTGCTGCTTATCAAAAAACTGTTCTGCAGAGAAAATTAAATTTGGTCAGTGATCTGAAATTCCCTAATGATAATGAAATGCGCTATGGTGTTGGTGCTGAATACTGGCTGGCCGATGTCTTGGCGGCTAGAGTAGGTTACAATAATTTCCATAAATTTACTTTTGGTGTTGGTTTGCAAATAGCCAGCCTGACAGCTGATTATGCCTATATGCCGCTGAACGATGACCTTGGTGTAGCGCACCGTATTTCAGTTGGCTACAAATTTTTCTCGGCAGCTATTGAAAAAGAAGAACCGATCAAAAAAGAGGAGAAAAAATATACACCAAGATCTATTGATGATCTCTTTGGTAATAGTGAAAAAACAGAACCGCTAAAACAAGATGCAGCACCAGAACAGACTGACGTTTCTGCTGATGATCTTTTTGGTTCTATTGAACAAGAAGAGAGTAAGCCGCTTCTGCCTGCTGCACCGGTAAATGAACCGGCAGTGGAAGAGGATCTTTTTACAACGTTCAATGATCAGGTTGCTGTTGTAAAAGAACCGGCAGTAGAAATTGCCAAAACAGAAAATATTAAGCCAAAAATGGAGTTGGTTAAGAAGAATATTATTGCCGGCTCGGAAACCGTAAAATGTTACTATAAAATATTAAATACTGAGGCCCAGGAAATTAGTGTTAAAGCTAAAGTTTATCTTTATAAGGATGGCGTTCTGGTAGAAGCCAGGACTACTCAGCCTCAAAGTGTTGTTTCTTTTAGTGAAGCATTAATTTATCAGCCGATTACAGTGACAGCTGGCGGTCAATACACAATTAAAGCTGAATTATTTGCTAATAACGAATTGGTAATTACGACCGAAGATACGCTTTAAAAAAAACTTATTTTTTAACCAACGAATCTATTTTGCAGGTAGTGTCTATGCCGCCCCGCGTATTATAGATAGTGGTTATAATTAGCCGCTTGGGCTGGAGCAGAGCCTGTAGATCGGCGTAAATTTTCTGTGTAGCGTGTTCCTGATAAATTCCGACATCGCGGTAGGAGAGAAAATAATATTTTAAAGATTTTAATTCCACAACTTTTTTTTGGGGAATATATTCAATAATAACAGTGCCAATATCGGGCAGGCCGGAGAAAGGGCAGACTGCCGAAAACTCTTTGGTTTGATAAGTTATCCATTGGTCGGGGATTTTTGTTTTAATGCCACGACAGTCAGCCTCAAATGTTTCGAGTATTGATGGGTCGATAACATCGATCGATTTAAAATCTTTAGATAGTCCTTCTGCTTGTGCCATAGGGGAGTTATTTTATAAGAAGATGGTTCAATTGGCGAGCAAAAAAAAGCGGGAGTTACCTCCCGCTTTTAAATTAAGTGCCGAAAAAATTAATTATTTTTTCTTTTTGGCGACTACTTTTTTTGGTTCATCAGAATAAACTGCTTTACTAAAGATGGCTTTAACAATAGCGGCAGCTTCTTTGGTAGAACCAAGGGCGGCGGCTAGCACAAATCCGATAAAAGCTATTAATAATCCAGTGTTGATCATTTCTGGCTGCAGAAGATCGATCTGGCTGATGGCAAAAATTACGGCGTATAATAACACTATAAAAGAAGCCGCTTTGCCAAAAACCTCAGCGTTGGCAATTTTAAAATAACCGGCAATTATTTTTACTAAGCCGGAAACAAAAGCGGCTACTAAAATAGCCACGACCATAATGAACATTGCTGAGAGGATATTGGGTAGAGCGTTGCTCAGCATATAACCAATAATTTTAGGCAGCGTTTTACAAGGTCCTAAAATAGTCAAAGTAGAGATCAGAATGCCGATCATCGCGATCCAGTAAAAAACCGAGATCACCAGGGCAGAAAGACCGTTGCCGTTAACTTTTTTCACTATATTAGAGAGACCTAGCATATCCGCAAGTTTATCGATCTGTAAAATATCCAGCAGCCATTCCGCAACAACTTTTAATAACTTAAGTATCCAGACCGCGACGGCTAAAAAGATAACCGCTAGCGCTATTTGTGCCACAAAAGCACCGAGCACTTTTAGTTGCAGCATAACCGGGTTTGTTGAATTCGCAAGCCAAGCGAGCAGATTGTTCATTGTTTACCTCCTATGTTTTTTTTTGACAGGTGAACATCCTGTCAAAGATAAATAATTCTAACAAAAAGGGGTGGAGTTGAAAGAGGCTGTTGGAGAAAAGCCTTGACAATTAACCGGATGGTTATTTTTTTGTTAGTCGGCTGATAAGATAAAAAATTATTGTTAAAAATAAGATGAGAATTAAGACATCGCCATGCTGGGTGTAGAATGAGGTGTTCTTGAGCAGTGGCACATCCTCAACTGCCACACCCTCTTGGAATGCCGGTATTATTGCCAGTGTTTTGCCGCGTGGCGAAATGACTGCCGAAATGCCGTTATCGGAAACGCGGACCAAATAAAGCCGATTCTCAATGGCTCTAAAAATATTTACCATAAAATTTAGCTGGTGTTCCGCCAGCGAGCTTGACCAGCCGTCCGAGGAGAGATTGTAAATGATGTTGGCGCCCTGGCGGGCGGTTTTTCGGACTGTTTTACCAAAGACCGCCTCATAACAAATGACGACAGTGGCTAAATAAGGCGGCTCTTTAATGGCCAGCGGTTTTTCGGCCTCTCCTCTTAAAAAGATGCCGGCGCTTAAATTATTCCGGATATTTAATGGCAGTAATAATTGATAATTGACCGTTTCAATAAAAGGGATTAGTTTTTCTTTATAGTGTTCGCCAATCACTACGCCGTTTTTATTAATATAGAAGGCGCTGTTGTATTTTTCGCGGTAACGGAGGCTAAAGATCCGCTCATCAATATTGCCAATTAAGTAAGCGGTCCCGGTCCTTTCTATAATGGAGCGCAGTCTTCTGGCCGCTTCCCGGTCTTTGCGCAAAGAGAGACCAATAGAAGTTTCCGGCCAGATAATTAATTGTGGTTTTTTTTGTGACGCTTGCCGGGAGAGTTCCTCGTAAGTTTTAAAGAAAAATTCTTTTTTCTCCTGCCAATCGCTAAAAAACATATTGATATTGGGCTGTATTAAACCGACTTTGATCTGCCCAATAGGTTGTTCTTTGAAAAAGAGCCCGGCGCTGATCACAATTGAAAATAATAAAATGATCTGAAAAAGATACTTGGTCTTTTTCTTTTCCCAAAACAAAAAACCGAGCGTATTAAGGGTGTAGATGAAGAGGGAAACCGACCAGACGCCACCCAGCGCAGCGATTTGAATTAAAGGTAGGTATTGATACTGGCTGTAGCCGGAGACCATTAACGGAAAGCCATAAGGGCCGACGGAACGGAGATAGTCAAAGATTGTTAAAACAAGCGGCAGAATAAAATAATGACCGGTATTTAAAATACCTTTACTAAAAAAAAGATAAAAGACCTGTAAAAGTGAAAATGATATTGCTGCAAGATAATAAGCTGGTACAGAATTTTCTTTGATCCAGTAGAGTAAAAAAAGATTAATTGTTAAAAAAGTCAAAAAACCCCAGAGGGGCAGCCAGCGCCAGCGGATATTTTTTAAGATCATGAAAAAAGGAATATAGCAGAACCACTGCAGCCAGCCTTGGTTGAACGGCGGTGCTGATAGAATTATCCCGACAATAAAAAGAAAAGATAATAAAAATATTCGGCCTGTTTTCGGCATATTTTAAAAATCAAACTCCAGTGATGTTTTAACATTGATAATGTATGGTTTCTGATTGATCCAGGTTAGATCGCTCATGGCAAAAATCTCTGCCTCGCCGACAATATCTGATTTGAAGTATATTTCTGCTTCTCCGTTGCCGTTGGTCCGCCGGCCGTTGTTGATGAATTGATCAATATTTTTTTTGTAATTTCTTCTTGAATAGAGAGTGACCGGCGCATTGGCAATCGGTTCGTTGTATTGGTCGCGCAACGTGATAATGATCTTTTTTCTTTCGTTGATTAGCGTGCTGTTAGATCCTTCACTTTTAATTTGTGAATTTTCTGGGGAGAATTTAGAAAAACTAAAATAAAGTGTACTGCTGGCCGGGTTTTCTTGGCCTGTAGCTGAGCCGTGCAACCAGGCATAAAGTTTTTCTAGACCGTAGTTCTCGCGGTTGAGTGAGGTTATTTCCAGAAAACCGTAATAATTGCCGCTACCGTTGTTCTCGATCTTCTGGCTGTTTAAAACTATTTTTTCTGTCCGGCGGTCGGTTTTAATTAAAACTGCTTGCGGCTTAGTGACATAGTTGTTCTTTTCTTTATCGGTGCATTTTAAAAAATAAATATAGTGTTGTTTCTCATTATTATTTTGCCAGACAAAGGGGAGCGGGTTTTGCGGGTCGGGCGCTGCCTCTTTGATAACAAAGAGCTGTTCGCCATGGCTGTTTAAAATTATCAGCTCAACACTCTCAACGCTGTTGTCTATGCTGTAATTGACAAGCAGGGGTTCTTGTTTTTTTAATTCCAGGAGATCTTGATTGAGAGATCTGATCTTGGTTTCTTTTTTTAATGCGGTATTGCGCATTTCTGTTTTTTCTGTTGAATGTTTTTCTATATAAATGGCCAGTCGGTTATCTTCGTTTTCTGGCCAGGGTAGAGCGCTGACAAACGGCAGGTAGCCGGCCAAACCTTTTTCGCTGTCAATAGTTTTGCCTGTCGGATCGGTTATTTTAACGCCGAGCTTGAGTTTGCTTTTTGGCGGAATCGTAATTATTTTTTTATGTTTAATTGTATATTCGCCGCTGAGTGGTTCTAGCTCTATTTGCCAGCGGCGTCCGACGGAGCTATAAAATTCATCTTCTCTTAGCACGCCTAGTAAAGTATCTTCCTGCCATTTCTCCAGTGGTTCAATATAAATTTCCGGTCTTTTTTGTTCTGCTGGTCTCTTTTTGTCTTTGGCTGTTTCTGGTAAATCTATTTCAAAGAGTTCGCCAAGTACTACGTTGGCTGGCGCCCCGATATTTTCTATATATGTATCGGCCGCGCCCTCACCTTTTTTAAAATCTTTGAAAAATTGTTGTTTTTTAAAGCGCAGTTCTTCGGTTTTATATTTATGGCCGGAAATCTGATCTAAGAATTCCTGGTTTTCGCCGCGTCCCGCTACAGATAAAGCTATTTCATTGATTTTTTTTGCACTGTAAGTAGGTGTTAACTTGCGGCTATTCTCATAGGCTTTCCAGGCATAGTTCTTTTCCCGGTCTGCCAGTTTAATTGCCGCACTGTAATAGCGGTTTTCTTGTTTGACCGTTCTGTACTCGTCAACCGTGCCTGTAATGATCGGCAGTGAATTGGCACCCGCCATGACCTGAACTGTACCGCCGAGTAAGCGATCTACTTTAGAATAATAATCATCTTTATCTGCGCCCATAAAAAAGAGCAGGCCAAGATAGAGCAATATTAAAAATTGTATTTTTTTTACCATTTAACACCCAGTGTGACAAAGTTTTCGGCACCAAGATTATAAGAATTTTCCGCAATATAGGCGTAATCAACATAGAGCGAAGCCAGCCGAAAACCGGCGCCGACAGTCACACGGTCGTAATTGTAGCCGAGATAGAAACTAATATTTTTATTAACAAGTATTTCCAGACCGCCGTGTCCTTTAGTTGGGCTTTTCTCTTCATCTTTTTTCTCTGCCGCGGCTAAAATATTTAAGTGTTCGCTTGCTTTTAGAAGGAAGCCGGCAGTATATTTGACCGGTACAGTTTCCGTTGTTTTGGTGTCATAGCGCTGTTCGTTCTTGATATTGTCGGCCAGTAGACCAAAGGCAAACAGCTCGACTGGCTGCCAGAGCAAGCCGACGGCGCTCGAATAACCTTTGCCTTCGCCCAGATCATGGGAAATAACTTTGGAGATATATTTGGCGTTAATGCCAAGCGCCAGAGTTTTGGTTATTTGTCTTCCAATACCAAGTGTTATGGCGTTTTCCTGATACGTTAAATTATTTAGGATCTCAACTTCGTTTTGGCTGTTTAAGGAGACAGCGGTTTCCGGTATTTCTGCCAGTTCAACCTGCAGCCAACTGAGGCCAAAATTTGCCAGGCTGGTGGGAATAGCGGCGCCGATATAATAATAGTCGGCGTCACTGGCTAATTTATTCTGCATAGTCGCCAGTTCGTTTTTTTTGATCTTGGCCAGTGCTGCGGGGTTCCAGTGAACCGAAGAGGCATCGGCCGAATACGCCACGTAGGCGCTGCCAAGCGCCAGAGCCTTAGCGCCGTAGCCTATTTCTAAAAGCGCTATCTCTCGTCCCGCATCGCCTACAGTTTCCGTAGCTATGAGTAATGCTGAGTTGATTAAAATTAACAAAATAAATAAGTAAACCTTACTTTTCATTCGCTACTCCCATTTGATCATTTTACCGCGGGCTTTGACCTGTTTGTTATTACGTTCGGCGGTTATTTCGTAGATATAAGCGCCGTTAACTATTTTTTGGCCGAGATCATTTTTGGCGTCAAAGAGCACATCATTGTATTTATCAAAATAACTGCTGGCTTTACCGCCATCAAAGCCAGCATTAAATTCCATACTGCGGACTAATTGCCCGGCCAGATTAAAGATGCGGATCGTGACATCGGCATCTATTGAAAGCTGATAGCGGATCGTCGTTGTTGTTTTAAAGGGGTTCGGGTAATTGATCTGATTATCAATTCCCATTTTCTGAAGTAATTGAAAAGATTGCACGTTAGATGTTGCTCTAATTGGTTCACTGCTACCGTCTTTGGCGGCGATCTGCCAGAAATAAGGGCCGGTCTCTAATTGATCGGCGGCGGGCAGTTTGTAGGTAATTATTTCATTGCCGGTCCCGCTAAAAGAGAGCTCGCCCGGCGTCAGGCTCAGTTTGAGATCATCGGCATCAGTAAACGAAAAATTGTCCGGCGAAAGATAAAGTTCATAGTTGGTAGAGGTTTTGACCGCCCAGTCTGGCGCTTGCCAGATAAAATAAGGTGTTTGTTCATAGATCATTTCCGCCTCTTGCGGTGAGATCAATAAGATTTGCAATGAGGCAGCGCTGAATTCTTGTCCGATGATATTGTTGTTTTGTGCGGTCATGTTCTTCAGGCTATACATGCTGAGATCGCCGTAGCTGCTTTTTTCGGCAGGATAAAATTTTTCCGGTATTTTTTGTATATAAATATTGCCGTAGCCTGGCCGGGCATCGCCCCAGAGCGCATAAAGCTCACTGTTATAGACGGCTAAGACCGGATCTAAAATATTAATATTGGTTGTTAAGACAATATCTTCGGTATATGTTGCGCCGTTACTCCGCTTGTAATATAGTTCTCCTCCGGCTGTCCTTATTTGATGTTCAACACCGTAATAGTTGAGCGTGACGCTCTGCGGATAACTCCAGGGTGTTTTTTGTGTTGTCGGCCCCGCTGGTAAAGACCAGTTGATCAGGTCTGTGGAATCAATATAGTATTTTTGATAGTTGTATTCACCGTAAGTTAAGGCATACGTAATATCAACTTCATTCCCTAAAGTAGCGGCTGCCTGTAAAGTGAAAAGTCCTCCATAATTGGCAGTAAAATTCCGGGTAAAACTTCCGGTGTATTGTGTTCCGGCCACGTCTAGAAATGTTACCGCCGGCTGATAATTGCCGCTGACTATAATGTTGACCGTGATCTGCTGATCAAAGGGTAGGGCATTTAAAGGTGTAGAGGTTTTACTGGCGGGAATTGTGGAGCTGTTATGTAACGTATCGGTTTTGTTGATCGTATTTAGCGGTTCTTTAATCCCTCTTTGGTAGTAAATACCGGCACTGCCGCTGTTGTCTACGAGTGAAAAAAGATAAGTGTCAGCGCCAATCACCGCCGCAGTGATCTCGTTTTCATAATTGAAGGGCGGCAGTTTATTACTGGCGGGCGGGTAATTAACAATGTTGCCGGCGTCATCAATGATGGTGAGACCAAAATAAAAAATACCGTTATCTACCAGGGCGCCGCTGTCAGTAGTTCCGTCCCAAACGGTCTGGTAATTACCCGATCCATTGAAAGCCATAGCCGGCAGTGTTTTAATTTTAACGGCGCCGTCGTAGATGCCCGGATAAATATTTTGACTGATCGGAAAATAATCAATGCCAAAATTTAAGGTAATTGTCGGACTGCCGGTATAATTATTAAAGGGCGCGCTGTTATCCATAATATTATTAATTATTAGATGGCTAGCTGTTAATTTTTCGGTAAAAACACAAGGAATGACTGGTGTATTGTTATTGGCCGTGGTTAAGAGGTAGTCGTTACCTATTTCATCGGTTATCCGCAGCGCAAAAGAATAATTGCCGGTTGGTACCAGAAGACCATTTTCGTCTTTGCCATTCCAGACCGCTGTATAAGTTTTTGGTCCGCTGTAAATAGACGGACTTAGTGTTTTGATGAGTGTCCCCGCCTCATTGTAAATATAAGGCTGCATTTGCTGTTTGAAATCAAAAGCCCGCATAGTGTATTTGGCGGTCAGCGGATTGGTGCCGTAGAAGTGGTTGTATTTGCCGGCGTTATGCGGGTCATAGTATTCAATTTGGTAGAGGTCAACTTTATCTTCGGAGTTGCCTATTCGGATATTGCCGGTAATTTTTGCTGATTCGGCGCCGGTAATATCCAGCAGATAAAGCGTGTAAACATAATTGCCGTCCTTGATATATTTGTTTTTGTCGTCTTTGCCATCCCAGACAAATTGATTACTGCCGGCGGCAGTTTGGCTCTGGATCGTAAAAAGGTCATCGATCTCCAGTTTGACGGTTATTTTAGTTGGATCAACGGCGTTGCTGGAAGTCGTGAGATCCTGAATTTTTTTCAAAATAAGCGTATTGGAGATCACGGAGGTAAAAGTGAATACCAATGTATCGTCTTTGCCGTTCTTGATGGCCGGTGAAATTACCGCTGTAGAGCGGGTTAAGCCATTGAGCTGTGGTTTTTTGCCAATGACATAGAGTGTGCCGCTTTTGATGATCTGGTGTTTGAATTCATCTTCTGCTTTTAGTTCGTATTGATAAATGCCGTCACTGAGTTCTTCGTCGGCGTACCAGTAGTCATAATTTTCACCGCGCAGCCGTCGCTGACGATCAGAAAGAGTTTTAACAACTTCTCCATCTTTAAAGATCTTGAGCGTTACAAAAAGATCATCAATAGAGCCGTGTAGATCGTATTTGAATTGGATCGAGCGAAAAGAGCCGTAACCATAGAGCCCTAAAATATCGCTGGAGAGTTTAAAATTGCTGATCTGCGGCGGCTCACTGGAAATTTTTAGCGGCGCGGTCGCTTGGCTCTGGTTGTTGAGAGCGTCGCTGGCGCTTACTTCTAGTGAATATTCGCCGGCGGTCAGATAGCGCTCGTTAATATCGCTGCCGCGGAAAGTATAAATAAATTCTTTATTGGCTGGCAGTTTCTGACGCTCTACTAAGCTCCAGCTGGTGCCGTCTGTTTTATTTTTGAGAAGGATATTACAGGTGGCCGCTTCGTTAATAGTAAAGCGGATAACGCTTTTGTCCAGACCGCCGCCCCAAATCTCTTTTTTACTGACAGCAAACTCTTTAATTTGCGGCGGCGTGCTGTCAATAATTAAACCGTTATAAAAATTATCATCTAAATTCCCTTTTTTAGCTTTGACCAGGAGGGCGTATTCGCCGTCGGGAATATTTTGCAGATCTAAATTAAAATGATGTTCGCCCGCTCTTAATTGGCCGGCATAGAAATTTTTAACCGCTAGGCCGTTCAATTTGAGCAGCGCAATAGTGACAGCGCTCTCCTGTAAAAGACCAATGTTAATGGCTGTGCTGCTGTTACGCGGTAAAAGGGCTTTGGTTAGGGCCGCTTTAATGATCAGTGGGTGTTCATAATTAATAATAAAAGAACCGCCTTTGCTCTTGGAGCGGTTGCCCGCTTCATCTTCGCCGTAGAGTTCATAGCTGTAATTGTTATTTCTGATCTCTAGATACTTGTTGGTTCCTTTCCAGAGGATTTTTTGGTCTTTGGCGTATTTTTTATCGGAAAATAATTCAGTGTAAAAAACATTCTCTTTGCCAATATAAATCTCGGCGGTCATTAGAACATCTTCATTAAAATTGCCAATAAAATTAATGTATTCTTCCTGGGCATAAGTTTTTGGCGCAAAAACATTAGGGCTGACAAAACTTTCTTTGATCTTAGGCGGCAGAGTATCTAGGATACATTCACCGTTAATAACCAGCGGTTCTTTTTGTGCAGCGGCGTCCAGACAGAAAAAACGAAAACTATAGAGCCCATCTTTGATTTCTTTTTTTTCCGGGGACCAGGTCAGTTTTTGGAACCCGTCCGCTTTTTTAGGGCCTTCAATTTTTTTAATGAGTTTGTTGTTTTGAAAAATTTCCAGTTGTAGATCGCTCGGCTGAAGTAACTCTATTTTAAAGATCAATTCATCTTTCTGGCCGTCGCCGTTAGGTGAAAAATATTTATTTTCTATTTCAAAATTTTTCACTTTAAATCCTAGGTCTAAAACGTTAACCACGGAGCGTTCGCCAGCGGAAGAAATGTAGAGCTTGCCATTTTGTTTATTGAGCGCTAGACCGCGGATATCGCGCAGTTCTTTTTTTTCACTGTTGACCGTGCCGATAAAAATACCGTTCTCTGAATAACGCTGGAGCCGGTCGTTGCCGGAATCGGCAACGATGATCTGTCCGCTATAACCGACGGCGATATCTTTAGGGAGAAGTAATTCTCCTTTCTGACTTCCTTCGCGGCCGAAGGAAAATATTACTTTGCCGTCCGGGCTGTATTTTAAAATGCGGTGGTTGCCGGTATCAGCTACATAGACGTTGCCGTAGGGGTCTATCTCCAGTCCATATGGCGTGTTTAGTCCTTCGCCAAAGATCAGATCAACGCTCTCTTTTTTGCTGCCAATATTGACGCGCAGTACTTTATTGTTGCCGGAATCAAGAATGTAAAGAAAATTACTGTCCGCTGAAATACCGATGTCGCGCGGGTAACGCAGTTTTAAAGCCAACTCTCCTACAAACGTAAAAGTATTGTTGATGTCCTGAAATTTTTTTAATTTGTTATTGCCGGTATCGAGGATGTAAAGGTTATGGTTTTTATCGACGGCAACAGCCTGTGGATAGTTGAAATCATGGCGCAAGGTAATGACGCTACCGTCTTTTAATATTTTTTTAATGCTGTGGTCAAGCGTGTCGGCTAGATAATAATTGCCAGTCTCATCTATAGCTACTTTGTAGGGGTTATCGTAACTTACTGCGCCAAGCCAGCTGAGGAACAATAAAAAGATAAGAAAGAGCTTTTTCATCCAATTACCTCAATTATTTTGTCGAGAACGTTGCTCATCTCGTCGTTGTTGATATGTTTGCGGACATACGACCATTCTTTGACCGCTTCGCTGTTTAAGCCGGCATTAAAATAAATATAGGCTAATTTATTGCGGAGTAAAATATTTTGCCTGTCTTTTTCTAATACTTTTTTTAAGAGATCAATTGCCAGGTCGGAGCGTTCCAGTCCAAGATAGACATCGGCCAGTCCGTAAAAAGCCCGGCTGTTTTCCGGTTCCTGGTTCAAGATTTTTTTGTAAACCGCTAAGGCGTTTTTATATTTTTTTTGCAGATAATAAACCTGTGCTTTGCCGAGCAGGACTTCAGTGTTGTCGGGTGCTTGTTTTTCCGCCAGCGTAAAATGCTGCAGTGCCAGCAGGTATTCCTGGCGGGTTAGATATATTTGGCCAAGCCGGAGATTGGCTGTTAGTTTTTGCGGTGTGTTTTGATATTCTTTTAAAGCGGCGGCATAGTCGAGATCATTTTTAATGGCCAGATTTTCCGGGTCGAGGATGCGCGCTTTTTCCAGGATCTCCACAGCCTGCGCGGTTTGCGAATATTCAATATAGAGCTGGCCGAGTTCTAAGTAGACAGCGGCGATCATGGTGGGGTTTTGGGCGTAAGCGAGCGCCTGTTTTAAATGTTCTTCGGCTTGTTTGTGGTCGAGCTTGTTTTTATAGACTACAGCTAGCCCGAGCCAGGCGGCCGAAGATTTGGGATAAAGCGCTATTGCTTTTTTGTAATAAAAGATAGCTTTATCGTTGAGGTTTAATTTTTGATAGTAATAGCCGAGTGTAGCGTAAACGCCGCTGTTTTTTGGTTCCTTAATTGTCTGAACTAATAAGAGTGCTATTTTATACTTGGTTTCCAGAATATAATTTTTTGTATCAAAAGAGAGTGCTTTGTTAAAAGCATCTGCAGCTTGATTGTATTTGCCAAGCTGGAGATAGGCCTCGCCCTGCATGGAGTTAATGACCAGCTGCATTTGCTCTATGACTATTTTTTGTGAAGGATCATCTTTAAAATAAATATATTCTTCGCTTAAGGCGCGTGCGGTCTCTTGAAAATTGCTGATAGCGGCGCTCAGTTCTCCATTGTAGTAATTCTTAATGCCGTTTAAATAAGAGGGCGCACCAAAGTTGAGATCGAGATATTTTTTTTCTTTAAAAAGCGCCAGTGCTTTGAGGTGATCATTTTGCTGTAAGTAGAGCGAGCTTAAAATAAAGCGGACTTGAATTTCGTCCGGTGCTATTTCCAGAGCCCGCGAAAAATTGGCAATGGCCTCGGGTTGGTTGCCTTCTTTTAAAGAGATAACACCCCACATTAAGTATTTATACATGGAGTTCTGGAACTGCGGATGATCTTTTAAAAAACGGTTGGTGTTTTTGAGTTCGGTGACAGCTTGTTCATACATCCCTATTTTAAAAAAGCGGGAGGCGTTGTCGAGATGGCGAAAGGCGTCGCGGTCACAGGAGACAATAATTAAAATTATAAAGAGAAGGAACCAGAATATTTTTTTATGTTTTTCTTGCATCTACCACCTATGGCTGCTGCTTAAATTGCCGGTTGTTTTATTAATGATATCTAGTCTGCTCTTTGCTGTATCGCTATTTTTAATTATAGCGATTTTTAGCTTAGAAATCAAAAAAAACAGCTAATGATATATCGATATTTTAGGTGATAGTGTTCAAATATTTTT
>CAYUXF010000036.1:13674-14989 GCA_964448755.1 uncultured bacterium | reverse complement strand
CCCCTCTCCGCATAGCGGGGAGGGGCTAGGGGTGGGGTTAAAATATCAGTTACCCTCTCAAAAACCTGATCGTATTTTCCAGCGCTATTTGCGGCAGGTATTCAGCGTAAATACGCAGCATCTCATTGACCGCTTTTTGTGAGTCTTTTAATAATTTATTGAGCGGAAAATCGGTCGCCAGCATGATCTTTTTGGTCAGCTTTTTTTCTTCCGCAAGAAATTTAACAAAATATCTGTTAAATTTTTTTTCCGCGCTGACGTAAGAAATATCGGCATAGACATTACTAAAAAGTTCCATTAAAGAAAAGATCTCCGTCGTCCAGCTCTTTTTACCCGCAATATGTTTTTTAATTTCACCCCAGCCGCCTAAATGCGAAATACATACTTTAAGTTTAGGGAACTGTTCCAGGACCGGGCGCCAGTGTGCCGGGTCATTAAAATACTGCCAGCTTTTAACACCTATCAACGGCAAATTTAATGGTCCAAACCGTTCTTCCCTATCAATAGATTTATAGCCAATGCCGTGTTTTTCCGGCACCAGCCCTTTAACCGGGATCTTCAGATCATGGCTAAAAATACCTATTTTAGAACAGTGCGCTATTACCGGAATACCCAGCTGTTCAAAGACGGGCCAAACCTCGTTCATTAAGAGCGGATGCGAAGGTAAATAGCCCAGACTGGGGTAAACTTTAGCGCCAATAAAGCCGTGGTCAAAAGCTTCAGTAATTACTACATTGAGATCAGCGCGCCGCGGGTCCAGACCAAAGAACGGCAATACTCGCCCCATATTGGCAGGATTTTTAGCTAATGAAGCAGTTAAGAGGAGCTGCATCCGGTGCGAGATCTGCGGTTTTAATTTATACGGCGTCTCAAAATCTATCGCCAACGGCGCCACCGCTGTCTTTTGAAACTTATCATGAAAATAATTAGTTTGATAATCATATAACCTGAACCACTCCGCCAGGATCTCATTCATGCTGTGCAGTGTGGTCTCTGCATAATCAAAAACATGCTGAAGCGGATTTTTTTTCAAACCAAAAATATTTACATTGCCAAGCAGGTCAAAAAATTTACGCAAAAAATATTTTTGAGCCGTTCTGACTTTAAAGAGATCAGGAACAGCACATTCGGCGGAAAAAATATGGCCGTGAATATCTACCAGCCCTAGCCGCCCGCTCTCTATTTGCTCCATAAAAGCATCAATAATAGACGTATCGCGCTGATT
The DNA here is from genome assembly GCA_964448755.1 of uncultured bacterium. Taxonomy (GTDB): domain Bacteria; phylum Margulisbacteria; class Termititenacia; order Termititenacales; family CAYUXF01; genus CAYUXF01. The sequence goes on along the minus strand of CAYUXF010000036.1, from coordinate 13,764 downwards.
TACCGCGTTAAATATTTCTGTGGTATTAATTAATTTAGTCAGCATATTTAATATATCGCAATCATATTATACCAGTTTCAAATTTTTAAT
>CAYUXF010000036.1:11938-13574 GCA_964448755.1 uncultured bacterium | reverse complement strand
CCGTTGAAACCTTTCTTGAAGCGATAAAAACCGAACATCGGATGGCTCTCATCTTTGATCAGCGGAATACCCTGCAGGTCATAATATTCATCACCCCTGGCGCGCGCCTCTTTCATCACCTGCCAGTGAACAAGATAATTGCCCATTAAACTGCGGTATTCATAATCAAAGCCGCCATACATATAATAACTGCGTTTAGCATAACTAAACACAACTATGCCGCCAATTATAGTACTTTCACTATTTTTTGCTAAATAGATCTCTGCTATCCCTTCTTTGACCAATTTTTCCTGAATGTATCTATAATATTCAATACTCTGCAGTGTGTAGTTCTGTCTCTCTGCCATTTTCTGCATAATTACATAAAAATCCTGCAGCTCTTTTTCATCACCTAATTTTGTAACTGTTACGCCGTTGCGCTCTGCCAGGCCAATGTTGTAGCGTGTTTTTTTGTGAAAAGAAGCCAATAATTCATCGTCACCGCGCCGCACATCAATGATCATTGTCGCTTTGGTCTGGAGCTGTTTCTTAGAAAAAAAGAATTTATTTTTGTTAAGCAATTCTTTACATAAATTATTTTCTTCCAGAAAAGCGGGCGAAATTCTCATAAAAAAAGCACGCTCTTTACCGGCTATTTTGCGCAGTGAACTAAAAATAAATTCTGTTAACTCTTTGTTGTTCTCATCAAAAACAGGGCCTCTGGGAATATAAAATATTTTTATGCCGAGTTTTTTTCTGACCAGAAGAGAAAAAGCGGCCAGCGCTTGTCCATCGTCAGCTTCTACTAAATACTGTCCATAATTCTGCCAGCCAAACGCACTTTTAAACTCTGCCCAGAGCGTGGTTTGCATAAAATGACCATATTTATGCGCTGCAATAAATTGGTTGTAGGAGTTTTCTCTAGTTTTATCTATTTTTATTAACTGCATTTTTAATCTATGAACCGATATTTAAAAAGTGTCCAAAAAGCCTCAACGCCGTCGCGCCAGGTGATCTTTTTTCCCTCTATCAGCGAACGCGGGTTATAAGAGATCGGAACTTCCACTATTTTATAACCGGCCTTTAACACTTTGGCGGTAACTTCAGGGCAAAATTCAAAACGTTTAGAACGAAGAGAAACACCTTCAAAGACATTTCGGCTAAATAATTTATAAGCGGTCGCCTCATCGGTCAATTTAGCGCCGTATAAAATGTTGGTCAGAAGACGAAGCAGCTTATTGGCCAGCCAATTAGCCAGACGCATCCCTTTAATTTTACCTTTGGTGTTCATAAAACGGGAACCATAGACAACTTTGGCGCCTGAATTAATGACCGGTTCTAAAAGTTTAAGGTAATCCTGCGGGTCATACTCCAGATCGCCGTCCTGAATTAAAATATAATCGCCGGTAGCGTAAGTCAGCCCTACCCTGATAGCTGTTCCCTTGCCAAAATTGATCCGCGAAGAATGGACAATGATCGCGCCATTATCTTTGTATTGTTTGAGTTTTTCCGCTGTTCCGTCGCTCGAGCCATCATCGACAAGAATTATCTCCTTGGCAATGCCGTCAGGCAAATTCACAGCCTGAATTTTATTAATAACCTCTTCAATATGAGCGCTTTCGTTATAAACCGGAATAATGATCGAGAGTTTTTTCAT
>CAYUXF010000036.1:8669-11838 GCA_964448755.1 uncultured bacterium | reverse complement strand
TTAAAACTTAAATTCTAAAGAACTGTATTTTCTGTTCAGTGCAACCGTTATTGGTATCTGTTTAGATGCAGGACCCCAAAGCTGTCTTGGTCCCGGTGAAGCAAAAAGGTCAGATTCCGACCAGGCCTTTCTTCTGCTCTCAAAATATTGAAAAGCTGGCGAATCGGTCTTGACCAGTGCCTTTTCAATTACCATCTCATCGTGGCCGTGACGTCTCTCAATATTCAAAAGACCGGTCAAAGGCAGCCCTAACGGACGGCCCCCTTTATCAAAATCAGCTACAGCGCAGATATAACCGGTTTTACCAGCTAAAATTAACGAACCGGCAGTCAGACCTAAGTTATACGTATAGGCAGCATCAAACAATGTCGGTGCGCCACAGCGTCCCTCGTAACCGAAGAAATGATTATGAGTATTGAATTTAACACTAGCATCTATCTCTTTAACTCTGATCGCCACCATGTCTATCAACAAGCGCTCGGTAGGAATTAACGAGACCTGTAAATTGCCGTGCGAATCTCTCTCAGCCAGCAGCATATCTTCAATATAATCGGGCAAAGAGGCCATTAACTGGGCATGTTCCGGTGTCAGTTTAGTGTAAAGAAAATCTCTCTTTTCTGCCGGAGATTTAACAGAGAGTTCTTTATCAAAAGCAGCTACTTTCTCGTTGAGCTCAGCAATTAAAGATGTCATTTCCGGAATAAATTCAATAATACCCTCAGGAATTAAGACTACTCCATAATTGATCCCTTTTTTTGCTCTAACAACAACTATCTGAGCGATGTAGTCAACAATTTCAGAGAGCGAAGTTTTCTTTTCTGCTATTTCTTCAGAAATTAAACTGATCGCCGGTTTAGTTTGCAGCGCTACTTCTAAAGCTACGTGAGAAGCAGAGCGTCCCATCAGCTTAATAAAGTGCCAGTATTTTCTAGAAGATGGTGTGTCTTGCAGAATATTGCCAACCATTTCAGCGTAAATTTTTGTAGCGGTATCAAACCCAAAAGAGATCGGTAAAAGATCGCCGATCTGCAAATCGCCGTCAATAGTTTTCGGTACCCCAATAACCTGCACGCCGTCATCGTAAAGGAACTCAGCCAGCACAGCGGCGTTGGTATTGGAATCGTCACCGCCGATAACAACAATAGCGTCGAGCTTATGCTGCTGGCAGGTATTTTTAACTTTAGCGAACTGCTCGTCTGTTTTAATTTTTGTCCGGTCAGAACCTAAAAAGTCAAACCCGCCGGTGTTCACTATTTTAGCTACCGCTTCATCGGTTATTTCGAACAGATTGCCCTCTAAAAGCCCTTTAGGTCCAGCTTTAACGCCCAATAAGGTGTTATTGGCGCCTAAAATTCTTTTTAACCCAACAACTACGTTGTGGCCGCCGGCTGCAGGACCGCCGGAGAAAAGGACCGCTACCCTTTTACCGGTCGCGGCGTTCTCATTGACGCTCTCCGCTTCGATCGTCTCATTTTTAGAAGCGCTCGATGTTTTTATAAAAGCCTCATTAACTTTTTCTGTATCTTTAGTTGAAAGTTTATCGTTGGCGTTCTTAAAATTGACCGGCTGCAATGAACCGTTCTTAAGAAAAACCTGACAAGTTGGTATCTCTAATGCTCTAATAGAATTTTCAAAAACAGAAGAACAATTTTCATTTTTTTCCAGTAAGTGTTTTAGTCCAGACATAATTACCCTCCCAAAAATATTGAAGTTGTTTTTAGCATTTTTAAAGGATTTTTACAACTGCCAACAAATAAAAAAGGCTGTCAAAATGACAGCCTTTTTTATATTTTAATATTCGCTTTAGGTGGTGAGTTACGCTTTACCTGCACTTCCTAAAACGTTCTTATTCTTGTGCATATAAAGTTCTTTTAATGCATCTCTAGCTGGCCCTAAATATTTTCTCGGGTCAAATTCAGCCGGTTTATCAGCAAATACTTTTCTAATAGCTGCTGTCATTGCCAGGCGGCCGTCAGAATCGATATTAATTTTGCAAACCGCAGAGCTAGCAGCTTTTCTCAACTGCTCTTCCGGGATACCTACAGAATCTTTTAAGGCACCGCCATTAGAATTAATAATAGCGACTTGGTCTTGCGGCACAGAAGAAGCACCGTGCAGAACTATAGGAAAACCAGGTATTCTTTTCTCGATCTCTTCTAAAATATCAAATCTTAGCGGCGGCGGAATTAAAATACCGTCAGCATTTTTTGTGCATTGTTCCGGTTTAAACTTATTAGCACCGTGTGAAGTACCGATAGAAATAGCCAGCGAATCAACGCCGGTCTTTTTAACAAAATCTTCTACCTGATCAGGGTGTGTGTAAACAGACTCAGCAGCTACAACATCATCTTCAATACCAGCTAAAACACCAAGTTCACCCTCAACTGTTACACCGTGAGCGTGAGCATACTCTACAACTTTTTTAGTTAAAGCTACGTTCTCTTCGTAAGAGTGGTGTGAACCGTCGATCATAACAGAAGAGAAGCCGTTATCGATACAATCTTTACAAAGCTCAAATGTATCGCCATGGTCAAGGTGTAAAACTATTGGAATTGCACAACCAAGTTCTTTAACATACTCTACAGCGCCTTTGGCCATGTTTCTCAAGAGAGTAGCATTGGCATATTTTCTGGCGCCGGAAGAGACCTGCAGAATTACCGGTGATTTTGTCTCTACACAAGCCTGCAGAATAGCCTGCATCTGCTCCATGTTATTGAAGTTATATGCAGGGACCGCATACTTTCCTTCAAACGCTTTCTTAAAAATTTCTGTTGAGTTAACTAATCCAAGATCTTTATAACTTACTGCCATTTTTCTCTCCTTTTTATTTTTTTATACCGTTCTAAGCCCCCTCTCTTTTGAAGAGAGGGGGCTAGGGGGTGAGTTAAATTTCCTTATATTTTATCAATTGTGCAAAAGAATCCGCCTTTAAAGCGGCGCCGCCGATCAAGCCACCGTCGATATCAGACTGTGCCATCAGCGCTTTAACGTTACCAGGGTTCATCGAACCGCCGTACTGAATTCTGATCTTAGCAGATGTCTCTTTGTCAAAAATTTCAGCTAATGTTTTTCTAATTAAAACATGTACTTCATTGGCCTGTTCTGGCGTAGCGGTCTTGCCTGTACCGATAGCCCAAACCGGTTCGTAGGCAATAACTAAACTGCCGTG
>CAYUXF010000036.1:3881-8569 GCA_964448755.1 uncultured bacterium | reverse complement strand
CCGGTAAAAGCGCCGGATCTTTCCCAGAAAACATTTTGAGCGCCTACTTTAATGTTGGTTTCTTTGGTCAAAAATGTCGCTACGTTAATAGATGTAAACGGCGGACAAACCACTATTTCAACATCTTCCACACCTGCTACTAATGGCTTAAGTTCCTCTAATAAAGTAATAGCTTCATTAGGTGTTTTGTTTAATTTCCAGTTTCCGGCAATTATCGGTTTACGCATATAACAATTCCCCTTTCATTAGGTATCTTTGAGACTGTTTTTTATCATTTTTAGCTAATTAATGCAATTACTAAAAAACACATTTTAATTTAGATATGGAATGTTTTACAAACACTCTTCAGTTCCCTTATTTTTTATTCTCTGCTATATTTAATCACCAATTTTATATATACCAGAGCTCTGAAGAAAGTGGACAGGGCTTGCCATGTACCCTTGTGGTACATGGGGGTGAGTTAAAGGAGATATTTATGGGTTTAACTGTAGCAGAAAAAGTATTAAAGTCTCATATTGTTGAGGGCGAAATGGTCCGCGGCAAAGAGATCGCCATTAAGATAGATCAAACCCTGACGCAGGACGCCACCGGTACAATGGCTTATCTGCAATTCGAAGCGATGGATCTGCCAAAAGTTAAGACAGACCTTTCTGTCAGCTATATCGATCACAATACATTGCAGTCCAATTTCATGAACATGGACGATCATTTATATTTGCAAACTGTCGCTGCTGCTAAAGGTGTGGTTTTCAGCCGTCCCGGCAACGGCATTTGTCACCAGGTGCATGTAGAGCGTTTCGGCAAACCTGGCACTACCCTCTTGGGTTCAGATTCACATACTCCCACAGGCGGCGGTATCGGCCAGATAGCTATCGGCGCCGGCGGTTTAGACATTGCTGTGGCAATGGCTGGCAAACCTTTTTATCTCACTATGCCTAAAATCGTTAAAGTAAATTTAACTGGTAGTTTAAGACCATTTGTTGCCGCCAAAGATATTATCTTAAAAGTACTGCAAATAATGTCTGTCAAAGGTGGTGTCGGTAAAATAATAGAATATACCGGTGCAGGGGTTAAAACTCTTACCGTTCCAGAGCGCGCCACTATTACCAATATGGGTGCCGAGCTAGGTGCAACAACCTCTATATTTCCTTCAGATGAAATAACCAAACAATTTTTAACAGCCCAAAAACGGGCCGCCGATTGGCAGGAGATAATTGCCGACGCCGATGCCGTTTATGATGAAGTCATTGAGATCAACTTAGATGAACTTGTACCGCTGGTCGCTCAGCCTCATATGCCTGACGAAGTTGTCGAGATCGCTGCTCTCAAAGGTAAAAAAGTTGATCAGGTTTTAATTGGCTCTTGCACTAACTCTTCATATAAAGATCTAATGACTGTCGCCGCAATGCTCGACGGCAAAAAGATCAGCCCGAATGTCTCTTTTGGTGTCGCCCCTGGTTCTAAACAGGTACTGGAAATGATCGCCCAAAACGGTGCTCTGGCAAAAATTATCGCCTCAGGCGCTCGTATTTTAGAATCTGCCTGCGGTTTCTGTATCGGCATGGGGATGGCCCCTAATTCAGGCGCGGTCTCAGTTAGAACAAATAACCGCAATTTCAAAGGGCGCTCTGGCACTATGGATGCCGGCATCTATCTGGTTTCTCCGGAATCCGCTGTTGCCTGTGCCTTAACAGGTGAGTTTACCGATCCACGCAATTTAGGTTTAAAACCTGTAAATATTGAATTACCACAAGATTTTTTAATAGACGATTCCATGGTGATTTTTCCTGAAACTGCTGAAAAAACAGAGATCCGCCGCGGTCCGAATATTAGACCCTGCCCTAAAAAAGAGGCATTGACCGACGAATTAAAAGGCAAGGTTTTAATAAAAGTTGAAGATAATATCACTACCGACCATATTATGCCGGCGGGCGCCAAGATACTGCCATTAAGGTCAAATGTACCGGAAATTGCCAAACATGTTTTTGTACAGGTCGATGAAAAATTCGCCGAACGGGCACTGGCTAATAACGGCGGGTTCATTGTTGGCGGTGAAAATTACGGACAAGGTTCTTCGCGTGAACATGCTGCCCTGGCGCCAATGTATCTTGGCGTTAAAGCGGTCATTGTAAAATCTTTTGCCCGCATCCATAAAGCTAACTTAATAAACTTCGGCATTCTGCCGCTGACATTTAAAGATCCTGCTGACTATGACAGTGTCAATTTAGAGAGTGCTATTATTATTGATAATGTAATTGAAAATTTAAAAGCTGGTAAAAATTTGTTGGCAAAAATTGATGGCCACGAGATTGAATTAATTTACGATCTTTCTGCCCGCGACAAAGAGATCTTGATCGCCGGCGGTACCTTGAATTTTGTAAAAAAATAAGCTGCTTTAAGGTTCCTGCCACCACTTGAACAGATTATTGATCTGTTTATCCAGTGTAGCCTGGGCCCCGCTTGCGACCATTTGCTGGTTAATATCATAATTTCCGCTATTGGCTAAGACCACCCAATTAGCGGGTATTTTATGCTTTAGTTTTTCTAAAAGCTCCTGCCCTCTCATTGCACCGGCCAGTTCATTGTCCAGTAAAATTACTTTATTGGCTGGTGCCGCGGCAGCAGAACGGACCTCTAAATATTCCAGAGCCTCTTCACCCGTAAAAAAAGGTTTAATTTTAATACCTGGTTTGAGCATATTAAGGGCATCCTGAAAAGCCATCTGCAAAGCGGCGTTATCTTCAATAATAACCGCTTCGGTAAAATGCTCCGTGTTATTTATTTTATTTTCTGTCAGTTTAACTGAAACTATTTTTCTCTTTATCATACGCCGTTATATCGTAACTCCCAAAAAAATATTGCAAGAGAGATTCTCCCCCCTCTCTTTTAAGAGAGGGGGCTAGGGGGTGAGTTTTGGATCATTCGCAAGCGAACGGTTTATGACTGAAGTGGTATAGTTTAACTTTTAAAACTCCACTAAAAAGCTTAACGCCTTTTTATCATTTTTCTGCAGATCTACTTCCAGCCACTCGCCGGCTTGTTGATAAGCCGCGGCATTGAGCGCACTCTTACTGCCGTCCGGTAAAATGACACTGATCTTCTTCACTTTTTTAGCGCCGATTTTTATTTTAATCAGGCCCGGGAAATACTGATACATAATTGGTGCTGTACCGTAAACCTGAACCAGGTTCTCATTCCCTTCCCTGTTGCGCTGCAAATTATTGCGTTCAATACCATAAAGTGTCAAATACATAACATTATCTTTCGGCAGTGTCAGCGCCGTGACCGTAACATCAATTTTTTCACGCTGGCCGGTATATTCAAAGACCAGCTCTTCCGTCTTCAAAGAACCGCCTTTATTGACCGTGCCGCTCAACCCTTTAACAGGTGCCGAGGAGAGCAAAATACGTGAGCCAAAGCGGTCATAAGCAAAAACACTCTCTTCTTTATTGCCGGCAAAGGTCAGCGCCGTAGCCGCTGTCAAATTAAGGCTATTCAATTTATTAGGCCGGTTCCCTAAATTAAAATAATCGGACATCACCGGCTTATCAATATTATTAGGACCCATTTGAAAACCCAATACCTGATCTTTTCTTATCGCCATTTTCAGCCAGTCAAAAACACTCCAGTTGCCCTGGCCGCTGTTATCGCCGCCGTTAAACGTATAATTGGTCTCCGAGAGCCGCAAACCACCGGTTACCGAAAGCGGGTCAAACAAAGCGGCATTCAAAGCAATTGCCGAATCCTCATCAAAAATATTGCCGGCACCAGAATTTAAGAGCAGGCTGTGCCCGCCAACGGGATGGTGCGTATATTTATTAAAACGGCGTTCTAAATTATCGGCATTAACATAAAGATAAGAATTAAGCATAATTGCCGCCACATCTTTAGTGAAATCATTATTGAGACCAACAGTATAATTTTTACCGGCCGGCGTCTTAGCGGCGATCAGCTTATTGGTATCAACAATAAACTTCCAGGGCAATAAGAATGAAGTAAAAAACACTTGCTTTAATTGCTCGTCATTGAGCGGATCAAATGTATCAATGTAAGAAAACTTAGGCCCTTTTTTCAGGTCATAAGCGGCCGGCAACTCTTTGACGGCAAAAACTTGATGATAAAAATTATTGAGCTTAATAGCGGTCTCTTTAGCTGCATAAAGTTTTTTGATCTTTTGCGCCAAAAGCTTTTCCTCATCAGCTATTTTTTTGAGCAGACCATTGAGATCTTTTTCAATATAGGCAACATAATTGCCAACGTAGTAATAATAATCAATGTCCGTCGGCTTAACGGTCAGTTCACGGAAACCTTCGTCACGGAGCGCATTGAGCTCTTTAGTGTAAAAAGGATACTGCGCTATCACATCTGGCCGCAGCAGATTATAATAAACATAAGAAGCATTATCTTTCACCCTCTGTTTTTCTTTGATCATATTTTTAACAGCGGTCACATCGGCCAAAAGTGCCGTCAGTTTAATATTCTGCAAATGGCGCTGGTAAAGAGCCTGGCTTTCTTTAATAAACTCTAGCAGACCGGGCTCTTTTTTTAATTCCGTTAAATACCGCTCATAGTAAAAATGGTAGTGTTTGGCCAGCTGTTTATTGTGAGCCGGGTTATCTTTATCAATTGTCCAGTAACCGTGTGTAAAACCGGTTTCATTGCAGTAAGAGAGTGAATTTGGCCAAAAA
>CAYUXF010000036.1:0-3781 GCA_964448755.1 uncultured bacterium | reverse complement strand
AATCCTATTGTCAGCCGTATCTCTTCTTCATCAAGGCCAGACCAGGAGGCAAACATCTGGTGCACTCTGACAATATTATAGCCGTTAGCCTGCCAGAGCCTGGCCTGCGACTTAATAAAATATTTAATATATTCTTCAGCTGTGGTTACCTGCTTTAAAGAAGCCTGTTCCGCTTTGCTCAAAGAGGAAGCCCAGTATGGTTCATAATTATTCTGTTTAAACTCCTCGCGCCGCAGTTCATACCACTTGTTAAAAGTTTCACCTACTATGGTAAAACCTACCGGCGCAAAGATCTTATCTTTATCATAATACCAATGACCGTCAGCATAAAAAGCTTTACCGGCCTTAATACTATTTCTAATCTGCGTGTCGAGTGCTTTTAATGAAGCGGTATCATTAATATTGAGCGCACCCCGCACCTGCTGTCTATTGTCGAGCATTGTAAATTCCCGGTTATCTAAAAGACCAATTTTTTTATTTTCCAGCACCAGCGCCAGTGCCGCCAAATAATTTTTAGATAAGGTATAGATCGAGCGGCGATTCCTGTTGTCAACAATAAACTCCATTTTTTCTGCCAGTTCATCTTCACTAAAATTATTCGCGCCAATAATTTTAGTAACAGCAAACATTGCCGGCTCTAAGAAAGCTAGCTCACCCTGGTTACTGCCAAAGACCAGGCGCAGCGCCTCGGGCTTAAAATTCTTTTTCTCCAGCGGGATCAAGAATTCATAATCTTCACCGTCAACATCAAAAACATCTTGTGTCGAAGCAACTTTTTGCCATTTATTAAGACCGCTTTTTTTCAGGTAGCTGATCTCCAGGCTGTTCCCCGCTTTATCGAGCAAGAGCGGCCTAAAATTGTATTTGGCTTTTTGGTCGGGTGTACGCAATTTAAAACTAACCTGTAAATATTTGGCATCGCTCTCAATGTTATAAAGATACTCGGCCCGCACATAGCCTGGCACCGTTTTAACGGTAAATTCTTCCCATTTCTTTGTTTCGTTCAATTCTATTTTTTTAAGCTGTTCAATAAAATTAATCGGCAGTTTCTTTTGGGCGCCCAAATGCTCCGCTAAAGATTCGGCGTTATCATAAGTGTATTTTTGTCCGCCATAATTGAGCTCATAGCCCTTTTGAAAATAAAAACCTTTGGCATCAACAGCATTCAAACCGTACTGTGGCCAAAAAACCGGACTGACCGGAAAAAGACCTTCAGATAAAAACTCTATCTTTACCAGCGGACTATTCTCACCTGTAGCCAGCGGCAGTAATTTAACTTTTCCTTTGCCAAGCAATGCCAGCTGCCAGGTAATTTTCTCCATTTTTAAGTGTTCGTGGTAAAGCGGAATATAGAACTTTATCCGCTCTTTTTTAGCGCCGGCAAGAGAAGTAAAGCGGACCAGCCGCCCCTGCTCTTCTTTAAAGACCGGGATGCCGCTGTAGCGGTAAATATTGCCGTAGCGGTCGCGGACATCCGCCTCAATAAAAAAACCAAAACCTTCCCATTGGTTAAGACCGGTATCAACGCTCTCAATATCCACATTTATTTCACCGCGCAGACCAACCGCCTCAGCGGGAACTAAAAGATCGTTCTTCAAAGAACTCCAACTGCCGGAATTATTCTCAAAAACAACCTCCCGGTATTGTCGCTTAAGATCTTCTTTTATTGTAACATCGCCGTTGACCGCCCAGCTAATTGACCAGCCGTTGATATGTTTATAAAAAGAACCATTATAAGGGGCAAAATTCTTACTGTTGGCTATCGCCAGCGCCGGCCGAACAATAATATTTTTTATTTCGGCCTTACCCAGATAATAGTTTACCTTGTCGTAATTGCCGGTTTTTTCGTCCTGGACCCGCACAAAATGGATCTTAACCTGTGCATATTTAGCACCACGCTCATGCGGCACATTAAAAAAGCTCTTTAAAGTCTTCTTTTTATCGGCCGGGTTAATATTGAGTTTGGGATATTTTTCCGCACCATAATCGGCCGGGTAAACTATCTCCCCTTTTTCATTGTAAAAACAGAGCTCTATCGTCGGGCCGGACCAATCGGGCGGATTGCCAACTTTAGTCAATTCCGCACTAAAATCGGCCGCTATCTCCAGTTCATCTATTTTAGAAACATCAATAATATTAGAATAAAAACCTTCGTATTGTCCGGCGCTTTGCATCTTAAAAGCCACCGCTTTATTGGCACTGTCAATTTTAAAAAGTTTATCGCCAACAAAAATACCAAGCCTAGCCGGATTATAAATGATCTGTTCTTTTTTCTGCTCTGCCGGCTGACCTTTGGTTTCGGCAAAAAGAGCGGTCATATCCAAAACACCGCTGGCTTTGGTCAATAACACTTTGCCAATTTTTATTTTATCGGCCGCAGCGCCAGGTTTACTGGGCTTACCGTCAGGCGCACCAGCTATTTTTAGATATACTTCTATTTTTTTAGTCTGCGGTGAAATGATCAGATCGTTCTCAAAAACACCGCTAAAATTCAAACCCTGCTGCGCGGCTTGTACAGTAAAACGAACATCGTCATTAGCGGCCAAAATATGTCCATTCTCATCTAACTGAACCAGATCAAGATAAACGCACTGCCACTCATAAAAGCCCGGCCGGTAGCCTGCCGCCTCTATTTCGGCGCTGAGACGGGCCAGCCCCTGAAGTTCTTTGATCTTTTTATAATCGCTAATTTCACCTATTTTAGTTATCAGCCAAGTATTGGCATCTTTTTTATTATTGATAACATATCTATTCTCTTCTATTGCCAGGGCAACCGCCTGATCCTTAGCAGTGTTCAGCCATTTTTGCGGCGAATTGCCGTTGGGCAGATAATTGACCGCAGTATAGTAAGGGTCATTTTTAAAGGCAGTACGGTTAGTCAGATAATATTCTCTTATTTGCGCCAGTGTCCGGCCGCCGGCATAATACTGGTGCGGTTCAGGTTTTTTATTGCTGTATTTCTCATTAAGGGCAAACTCGGCAAAAATTATCTCTTTTTCTTTAGCGTCCAATTTACGCAGCCAGCTATCGCGTTCCTGGTGCAGTAAAAGTTCGGGGATTTTAGAGCCCAAATAAAAACGCTGAAAAACTACTGTGCCGTAACTGCCTGCAAAACCGCTGTAAGAGCCGGGTATATCGTGCTGCCAATCGGTCCGCAAACCTTTGACAATATCGGCTCTATTAACAGGCGAATCATCGGTCACTTTAAATATTTTGCCACCGGTATCCTGCGCATAATAAACGGCGTTAATTGGCAGCGGAATAGTTAAAGAACCAATTATCTTACCGTCTTTATCGGCAAAATAAGAATAATATTTTCTAGCTGGTGTGCTCTCTTCCTGGTCGCTCCACCAAACCACATACTCTGCACCATTTTTTAGCACATAAAAAGTTGGTGCCAGTCTGGCCACCGGGTCACCGGCAGTCTCGGTTATAAAATAAAGTGTTTTACCCACATATTCGTTAATGACTTTCAAGGTATTCAGCTTCATAGTTGCGGACCATTTACCTTGATCTTTGGCCTCTTTTTTTAAACCCGGCAGATCATTTTCGGTGGTATAGCCGCCATTGTAGAGGTTCCAGAATTTAGGGTAAATTAAGTAATTATCTTTAGCCTGCACGGTCAGTGTTTTAAGAGACTGCTCAAAGTAAGGGTCAGGATCCTCAGCGGCAGATAACGATACGGAGAAAAGTATAAATAATAAAAAGATTATTTTTTTCAGCATCAACTAACCCCTTATAACATAGAATATTATTTATTTTAACATAATCTTATTATTAA
>CAYUXF010000035.1:0-15015 GCA_964448755.1 uncultured bacterium | reverse complement strand
AACTAATTAAACCGGCATTTTTTAAAGAGCTTAAATGGCGCGAAACATTGGTTTGCGATATTTTTAAGATCTTTTCTACTTCACAAACACAAAGTTCACCTTCATAGAGCAAGTTGAGAATTCTTAAACGGCTTTCATCTGCCAGGGATTTGAGTATTTGTATATTCATGTATGCAAATATACGTAATTAGCAAAACAAAGTCAAGTTGTGTTTTTGAAAACTTTTGCCGCTCTACTGAAAACTAAAGACAATAAACAGCATACAGTGGGACTGATTTAATTTGATTTTCAAAACCAAAATTTTTCTGGCTGATACGAATAGCATACTCAGGCGTATATTTTTTAGTAAATACCGCCAGGCTTCTTGAACGAACATTAGTATTAGCCTTTACTTCTACCGGAATAATTTGCTCCTCTTTTTGTAAAAGAAAGTCTATTTCGGCAATGCTGGTAGATTCCCAATAATAAAGGGGATAACTCTTGGCCGCTAAAGCCCCAGCTACATAGTTTTCAGTAACCGCACCAAGAAAAGTATTGTTTACAGGTAAATTAGAAAGTATAGTTTGTTGTGCTAAACCGGATTTCATTGTTAATAAACCGACATCTGCTAAATATAATTTAAAGCTACTTAAATTAACCTGAGCCGGCAAAGGGTTTTGTGGAGAATCAATCTTCTGGCATTTAATAACGATCCCGGCAAAAGTTAACCAGTCGATAGCTGAACCAAAAATATTGGCATTGCCACCCTTTTGCACAATTTTATATTGAAATTTTTTATTATCTTTTGCCAATTGTGCCGGAATAGAGTTGTAAGCGGCACGAATTTTAACACTCTCTGAAACTCCCGCATATTTTGCCATGTCAGCGATATAGTCGTTGAGAATATTATTCTGAATATTGGTTACATCTAACAACTTGCCGGTCTCAATATAATTTCTTACAACTGCCGGCATACCGCCCACAATTAAATAATTTTTATAAATATCGATTGCTTGTAAATGCAAAGCTTCCGGCAAAGGTTCATTAGTAATAAAAGCTGTGCTAATTTGATCGCTCAAACTTTTTTTATTATGTACCCACAAAAATTCTTCAAAGTCTAGCGGGTGTAAAGTAAGCGTCTCTACTTTTCCTACCGGAAAAGAATATTTTTGTCGGTTAATAGCTACACCCAATAAACTTCCAGCTGCCACCAGATGATATTCCGGCGCCTCTTCACAAAAATACTTCAGAGCGGTCAAAGCTCTTTCACAAGCTTGTATTTCATCTAAAATAATTAAAGTTTTTTCCGGTAAAATTTTTTCAGCAAAAAAAGCTTCTAGAAATTGTAAGATTTTCTTAGGCGAAATATCTTCGGCAAAATAATTGGCAATTGCTGAGTTTGCCTCTAAATTAACATAAATAGTGTTTTGATAATTTTTTGAACCAAATTCTTTTAAAATATAGGTTTTGCCGACCTGACGAGCTCCATTTAAGATAAGCGGCTGACGATCTTTTTTGGCTTTCCAAAGATATAATTTTTCTGTTATTTTACGTTCCATAAGAGATATTTTAGATAAAAATTACAGTTAAGTCAATAAAAATATAAAATAACATACTTTTATTGACTTAACTATCTAAAAATCCACAATAGCGATTTGAACAATGACGACTTGACAGATATTAAATAATTTTACCTGACCAAAGCTTGTCTAGAAATTGTTGCCAGGGAATTATTCTGATATCATCAACTACTCTTTCAGTTTTTTCGTTGCTAATAATAAAAGCTTTTTCTGTCTTATAGGTTTCTTTAAAAGTCTTAATCGCCAGTAGATCTTTTTGGTCTATTCTATTTGATTTAACCTCCACAGCAATTTGTTCATTTAAAATAAAATCTACCTCCAGGCCACTTTTTGTTCGCCAATAATTAATAGCAAAATCTCGGTCTTGGTAACTACGATAAGCAACTAGCTCCATGTAAATGTAATGCTCAAAAGCTTTACCAAACCCTTCACCCTTTTCAGATAAGATCATGCGCTTAGCAATATAATTAGCTACGCCAACATCAAAAAGATAGAACTTGGGCATTTTAGAGATAATATTTCTATCTTGCCTACGGCTGAATGGTTCGACAAATGACCCTAATAAAGTATCAACCAAGATATTATAGTATTCACGCGCCGTCTTAGCATCTACACCACAATCCCGAGCAATATTAGAAAAATTGGTGACCTCACCATGAGAGTAGCCCATGGCTTCAAAAAATCTTGAAAAAGCAGGAATATTTCTGATCAATCCTTCATCAAAAACTTCTTCTTTAAGATAATCAAGCACATAAGCTTTTAAAGACTTGTTCGGATTATTCTGAATAAAATGAGACGGCACTAAACCATTATTAAGAATTTTAAGGATCTTTTTTTCAGAAATTTCCGGCCAGGCCAAAGGATGCATTTCATAGCGCCAGGCTCTTCCGCCCAGCAGATTGGCATGCCCTCTTTTTAATTTGCGAGCACTGGAACCGCAAAGAATAAAATTAATCTTTTTATTTTCAATTAACCAATGGACCTCATCCAATATTGCAGGTATTTTTTGCACTTCATCTAAAATAACCGGATGTTTTATCTTTTTGGCGTCTTGTGCCAGTAATTGTTGGCGCAACAGAGCTGGTTGTTTACTAAATTCAATAAAAAGATCTGTATCTAAAAAATCAAAAACTAAACTTTCAGGAAAGGCTTCACGTAAAAAAGTAGTTTTGCCAGTTTTGCGAGGACCCCATAAAAAAGCAGATTGACCGGCAGGAAGCTCAAGTTTAAGAAATCTTTTTATGTTAGTAGTCATGGACGTCACTCCTTTTTAGTCGTCTATTTTAGGAGTATACTCCTAAAATAGTTTAAAAATCAAGTTTCACTACAACGGCGATTTGCTGTTTTTTAGCGCGAGGTTGGTGAGCTGGGTGTAACGCCCCATGTTCACATTTTAAAATTGAATAGAAAATCCGCTCCGCTTAAAACGGAGCGGTGAATGGAAAATAATTATTTAACTGCAATTATATACTGTTAATTCAAAAAAATAATGTTAATATTTTTTATGACTATTAATTGTCCGCTTTGCAATACACCAGGTATTTTTTTTACAGAACACCGCAAAAAAAAATATTATAACTGCCCAACTTGTTTGGCGCTTTTTCTAGACCCGGCCAAGACCTTGAGCGGCGCGGCAGAAAAAGCGCGTTATCTGGAACACAACAATGATGTCGACGACATTGGCTACCAACAATTTGTTATGCCAATAGTAACTGCCGTTAAAAATAATTTTAATAGCACAGCTAGCGGCCTAGACTTTGGCGCCGGCACCGGACCGGTGATCAGTAAAATATTACGCGAAGCAAATTACCAGATAGATTTATATGACCCTTTTTTTCATGATCAACCGGAACTTTTAACACAAACTTATGATTATATTGTCTGTTGTGAAGTAATTGAACATTTTAAAGATCCGGCCAAAGAGTTTGCACTACTCCGCTCATTATTAAAACCGGGCGGCAAGTTATTTTGCATGACGACAATATATAATAAAGATATTAATTTTAATAATTGGTATTATAAAAACGACGCCACGCACTGTTTTTTTTACCAGACCGCCACACTAGAGTGGATCAAAAAAAAATATAATTTTAACGATCTAAAAATTAGCGGTAATTTGATAGAGCTAACTAACCGTTAATTTTTTCCGGATACCTAGTGATTTTCTTGTTTACCCTACCCCTTCAACAACCTTGCCCCGAAAAAGTTGATACCGAGTAGTCCGAGCGGGGCGGTGAAAATGATAGCCAGGACGGCCAGTGCTAAAATGGTTTGCCCCTCCGGCAGACCGACAGAAAGAGCAACACCGCCAAGCGCCGCCTGGACAGTGGCCTTAGGCAAATAAGCAATTACACAAAATAAACGTTCTTTAAAGTTAAGCCCGGAAAAAGCAGTAGCCAATAAAACAGCTAAAGAGCGGATAACTAAACCCAGGGCAAGCACCAGCAGTCCTTTTAGACCGGCATTAATAGCAACACTAATATCCAATGAATAGCCAATTAAAACAAATAACACTATCTCGGCAAAGATCCAGATCTTAGAAAATTTATTGGCCAGTTCGTGCGCGACTTTCTCATTTTTTTCTAACAAGACAAAACCGGCAGTCATGATCCCTAAAAGTGCGGCAAAATGAAAGGTATCGCCAACTTGCACCAGTAACGCGGCAAAGACCAGGACGAGTAAGGCTTTTTCTGTAGCGCGGATAGTGTGATGATTTTTTTTAAAAAACCTGGCCAGCAGCAGACCCATGAAAAGCCCGGCCCCCAGCCCAACAAAAACCGAAACAGGCAAAGAAAAAAGAGAACTCACTACACTGACACTCTGAGCTCTGGCTAGGCCAAGGAATAAAGAAAAAATTGTTATAGCTAATACATCGTCAACTGAAGCGCCCGCCAAAACAATTGTTGGCACCTCCTGATGCCCTTTGGCCTTTAAATTTAACATGGAGGGGACAACAACCGCCGGCGAAACCGCCGCCAGCATAAAGCCGGTAAGACCAGCGACCGGCCAGCTGAAACCAAAAAAAACTTTAAATAAAAAGAGCAGCCCCAGCCCCTCTAATAAACAGGGCAAAAAAGCCATTAAAAAAGCGGTCAGGCCTACTTTTTTTAAAGTTTTTTTACTGATACCGAGCCCGGCGCGCAAAAGGATAACAATTAAAGCAAAGGACTTTAAAAAAGGGGCCAGCTCCCATAAAAGCGGCGAGGTAATTGGCTTGAGATAAATAGAACAGGTAATACCAAAGACGACCATCCCAAGAACAGCGGGTAATTGAATTTTTGCAAAGAGCCGGCTAAAAAGCCAGCCGCCGCCTAAAATAATAATAAAAAGAATATTTAATGAAAGCATGCTTCCTCTTAAAAAGGTTTTTTTAGCAGGAGTCATCAGCCATTGCGGCGGTTTATTTTTGGTGGAACCCCATCACCAGTTAAGAAAATATTAACACATAAAAAGCCATAAACAAATTTATTCTTTTAATCTTCTATCTTAGCTAGATTGAGCTCACGCTCTTTTTCTTCCATTTCGGCCATTTCCTGAGCCACCAGCTGGCTCATCTGTTCTAAAGTCTGCCCCATTTGTAAACTGCCGGAAGCTATTTCATCAGAAACCAGCGAAATTTCTATGGCTTTCTTATTGATCTTACCAGTAGCTATTTCTGCTTTTTTAGGAATTTCAGCAAACTCTTCTTTAAATTTATTTAACGTATTATTAATATTTGTTCTAGTCTGGCTTAAAGATTCGTTCATTTCAATATTTTTCTTATAAACATTTTTGACGATCTCTGAAGATCGTTCCAAATTTTTTAAAATATTGACCAAACTATTTTTAACGTTTTCTGCCAATTTAGAGATCTCTTTAGCGACAACCGCAAAACCATTGGCTTCTAGGCTCATCCGCTGTAATTTGACACTGAGTTCTTTGTTATTTTCTACATTAAACTTACTCAGATCAATACCGGTCAATTTAGCGGACTGGACCTGCGCATTGATACCAAGCATATTTAATTTCTCGGCAATATCATTGATCAAGTCAATAATACTTTCGATCTCTTTATTAACAGAAAGAAGATTAGAGGTTTCTCTATTTACTTCATTTAAAGCATGATAAGAAACATCAAAATCTCGATCAATACTACCATGCGCTATTTCAATGTTTTTATCTAATTCTTCAACCATCGTACTCAATAAACTATACAATTCATCAATATCATTAAAAAAATCCTTCTGCTGAGCAATGACATTTTCAAACATCGCCGTAAAGTTTTCGTGACTGGCCGAGATCTCCTCAATAGATGTCGTATTTTCCGCTTTTTTATCTTTAAAGCTATCGAACAGCTGCTTAATAGCATCGCGGTCTTTTTTCATTTTAGTCAGACTATCTTTTAAAGAGGCAAACATCTGTTCTCTATTTTGATTAAAAGAGATGCCGGTTTCTTTGATCATATTAGCGGCGCGGCGAATAGCATAATTTTTTCTGTCACGGCTAATCCCCGCCCAAAAAGCAATTGTCAACGGCACAGCAACGCCAACTGTTAAAAGTGAAAATTCATTTAATAAAACAGCTACAGATGCCACAGTCCAGGCAAAATATTTTCCGTATCTATATTTTTTGCGGTATTCCTTAATCAGATATGGCGCTTTTTCTTTAATGATCTTTTTTGCCTGACCATAACTAAGTCTGGCCGGCTCCTCAAGGCCGGGGATATCTCGACGATGATCGATAGCGATCATAGCGATCAGTTTCTGCCAGGGCCATACTTTTTGATAACTACAGTCAAAAACAAAACGATCGCCGGTATTAATTATAATGTCACGAACAGCATTACTCCAATCATCGTTAGGCCCAAGAATTTCTAATTTTTGATAATGACGGCTCAATTTTATTTTTTCTGCCGAAACTTTTTCGCCCTGCTTCATAACAAAGCGGGCCGGTTTATTGAACATGACTTTTTCACCATTGGAATCGTAAATAGGTTTCTTTTCCGGATCATCGAGCCAATAGTACTCACCCGTACCGGTACCGTCTTCACGAACGATCATCCCAACACTGCGGCCGTTAAACCATTGTTGAAAATCTACCAGATCAAGCATAGTTTGGCGACGATTGGTCTTAGTTAAAAAAACAATATCTTTAGCTACAAACTGAGCACGATTAGAACGAATTATTCGCCGCTCATTAAACTCGTACATTCTGCCCAGACCAAGGTAATTCTGTTTTTTAACATTTTTATAATGTTCAATGATCTTCCCCTGATTATCTTTAATAATAACTTCCGCCGGCCTATTCTGCTCAACAAATTCTCTTTTTTCTATTTTGGGATTAGTAAAATAAGTTATACTTGTTTGATATTCTTTTTTAAAGGGATTGATCGTCGTCAAAAACCAGTTTTTAAAATAGGCTTTTGGCGAAAATTGATTATTAAATTTCTTTGAGAATTTACCCATAATATGCATGATAATATTAAAGGGCATAAATTCAAAAGCTACAGGAACATCATTTTCCACAGATTCTCTATGAGAGGCGGCATTCATAGCGATCTCTTCATGCAAAGTGATCAAACGCTCGTAATCATACCCTTTAGATCTGTAATATTCCTGAACATAGAGCATTACCATTAAAGAAAAACGGACTGAACAGCGCTGTTCAGGATTTTTTCTATAAAACTAACGTGTTCTGACTGTAAGCCGGCTAAATAAAAAAGATACTCTAACCCTTTAGGATCCATATCTTTTTCATTAATATGACGGAAATAAGAACGAATATAGGCTGCGGCACTGCCGATATCATTTTTATCAAGAGAGATCTCGTCCCAAATAGCCTTAGTTAATAATTCTTTGTTATCTTTAATTTGAGGATATTTTTTAGTAGCCGCGGCCAGAATTTCTTCTTTAATAATATCCGCCTGCGCGCGATAGTCTTCTCTTTTAATTATTGGCGTATTTTCTGATTTAACACTCACTGTTTTAACAGCTGTATCTTTTGTGATTGAACTTTTTTGGTTTTCTTTGACCTGAACCAGTTTTCTTGACAGCATTTTCATATCCATCAACTCCCTAGCTTAAAATAATAACCAACATAGTCATTAAAGATAATCTAACACTTAGATATGGAAAAAGCCAGATAAAAACAAAAATTAATTAACTATTTGGTCAGTTGCAAAGCATTAGGAACAAGGTTTAGAGCCGAGGACCCACTGTAAAATATCTTTAAAAACGCGCTCTTTGCCCTGATCTACTGTCAGGGCATGGAACATCCCCGGATACCTTTTTATTTTTTTAACCGCGCTGGCCCGCTTATAGACCTTATTAATTGCCGTGACATCTACCAGAAAATCCTCACCGGCCACTAAGAAAAAAAACGGTATTAAGATCTTTTTAAAATGACGCGCCGTTATCTGTGCCAGCAAAATATTAAAAAGAAGTTTGACCGAAGCATGACGGATCTCTTTTTTATCATGCGACAGTTTATCTTTATAACTTTTATCGTGCGTAATTTCTGAGCCCTTGAACGGCAGATGGATCATCAGTTTGGGGCTAAATATAACCCCAAAAAGCAATAAAAAATAATCGGCTATCCTGAATTTCATTTTATTTTTAAAGGCGGGAGATACCGCTATTAAGCCGTCAAAAAGAGCAGGCTCAAGCGCCGCCATATTATAAGCTATTAGCCCGCCCATGCTCTCGCCGACCAAAAAAACTTTTTTATTTTTATTCTGCGCTCTGGCCAGTAACGCCAGCTCTTTGATCTCGCGGTAATAAACATTAAAAGAATCGACATGCCCTTTGAGGCCGGGAGTCTGGCCAAAACCGCTGAGTTCAAGAGCATAAGAAGAAATATTATGTTTTAAAAAATATTCAGCCAGAAAGCTCCAGCGCAGAGAATAAGCGCCAATACCATGAACTAAAACAAGGACCGCCCGCGGCTCTTTAGCACGCCAGGCCCGATAAAAAACATTTTTTTTTGGAATTTTGCTCAGCTTCCCCATTGGTTGAATTATACAGAGAAAAAGAATAATGGTCGATAAAATCAAAATTACCTGCAACTTTTTGATTGACAGAGCGATATTTCTTTGTTACTATTCATAGAAACACGTTTCTTTAAGTAGAAACAGGAGATCAAGAAT
This sequence comes from uncultured bacterium, assembly GCA_964448755.1. Lineage (GTDB taxonomy): Bacteria > Margulisbacteria > Termititenacia > Termititenacales > CAYUXF01 > CAYUXF01. The sequence goes on along the minus strand of CAYUXF010000035.1, from coordinate 6,333 downwards.
GATAAATATACAGTATAAAAAAATAAGCGCTGACCGTTTTACACCATTAAGTGTTCTAAAAAAGCTCAGCGGCAAAGCGCTTTTGGAATCGGCTGTTTTAGAAATAGGGCGCAGCCGTTATTCGCTCTTAATGCTGGAGGAAGACTCTCGACTGATTTTAGAAGAACGAGGAGTGGTTTTAGTTAAAAAAACTTCAGAAAAAATAATCAGTATTAAAAAAGAGGATTATTTTGATATTTTACAAAAAGAGACCGCCAAGAACACCTCAAAACAGCCTCTCCCCTTCCCTCTGCCCGCCGGCGGAATAGGATATATGAGCTACGAAACGGTCCGTTTATTTGAAGAGGTCAATTTTGCCGCACAAAAAAACGATTATAAAATACCTGAGGCGATCTTTTGCTTCGGTTCGCTTTTTGCCATTTTTGACCATTACCGCGATGAGATATATTTAGCAGGCCACGGCAAAAATATTAAAGAAAAAATAAACAACGCTATTGAACGCCTGCTAGACAAAGATTACCGTTGTTATGACAATGACGAGAAAAAATACACCTGCCGGGTTGACCTCAATAAAGATAAAGAAAATTTTATTAAAGGTGTCAAAAAAGTAAAAAAAGAGATCATTAACGGCAATCTCTTGCAGGGAGTACTCTCGCGCCGGATAGAACTGATATCTAAAATACCGCCGCTGGAGGCCTACCGCAGACTCCGCCACGAAAACCCCTCCCCCTACCTTTTTTATCTGGATTTTGATCAATTTAAGCTCTTTGGCTCTTCACCAGAAGTAATGGTTAAAGTAGAGAAAGGAAATGCCCTTTTAAAACCAATTGCCGGCACCAGAAAAAGAGGCAAGAACCACGCGGAAGATATAGAAATGGAAGAAGAGCTGCTGGCCGACCCTAAAGAGCGAGCAGAACATTTAATGTTAATAGACCTGGCCCGCAACGATCTCGGCCGAATAGCGGCAGCGGGCAGCGTTAAAGTAGAGCGAAGTTTTTTTATTGAACGCTTTGCCAGAGTAATGCATATAGTATCTGAAGTAGAAGCAAAATTTAAAAAAGGGACAACAACTATAGATGTAATAAAAGCGGTCTTCCCCGCCGGAACAGTTTCTGGCGCGCCGAAAATAAAAGCGATGGAAATAATTTCTGAACTGGAAAAACAAGAGCGCGGGCCATATGCCGGACTAGTGGGTTATTTTAACGCGGACGGCAGTTTTGATTCTTGCATTGTGATCCGCTCTGTTCTCAACCTTGAACAAAAATATTATCTGCAGGCGGGCGCCGGCATAGTTTATGACTCACAGCCGGAAAAAGAGTTCCAGGAAACCATTAATAAAGCCTCCGCTTTATTAAAAGCAATGGGGGTAGAGATAAAATGATCTTAGTAATAGACAATTTTGATTCGTTTACATATAACGTAGTGCAATATTTACAGATATTAGGACATGAAGTAGCTACTTATCGCAATAATAAAATAACTATTGCTGAAATAAAAAAACTTCAGCCCGAATGTATCGTCATTTCGCCCGGGCCTGGCTACCCAAAAGATGCGGGAATTTCACTGGAAGTTGTAAAAAGTTTTGCCGGGCAAACACCTATTTTAGGGATCTGTCTTGGGCACCAGGTAATTGCCGAAGCCTTTGGCGGTACAATTATTAAAGCCCAACGGACCATGCACGGAAAAGCAGACCAGCTGGAACATGACGGCAAAGGATTGTTCTATAACCTGCCGCAAAACCTGGAAATAATCCGCTACCATTCCCTGGCGGCAGATAAAAAAGATCTGCCGGCAGAACTGGAAATAACTGCCTGCTCCGCGCAGGACAATGAAATAATGGGATTGAGACACAAAAAATATAAAATAGAGGGTGTGCAATTCCACCCGGAATCGATCGGCTCTCAGGCCGGGCTGCAGTTACTAAAAAACTTTTTTAATTACCATTTGGCACTACCCAAAAAAACACTGCTTTTGCAAAAAATTGCGCAAGGAGAAAATTTAACAATTAGCGAAGCGGCCAACTTAATGGATGAGATAATGGAGGGTGGGCTCTCGGAAAGTCAGCTCGGCGCTGTGTTAGGCGCCTTAGCGGCCAAAGGGGTCTCTGTTGATGAGCTAAGCGGCTTTGCGCTCACGATGCGCAAAAAGACCGGCATTAAAGAAATATTACCGGAAGCGCTCGATACCTGCGGCACCGGCGGTGACGGAAAACACACTTTTAATATTTCGACCGCCAGCGCCCTGCTCTGCGCCAGCACCGGCATCAAAGTAGCCAAACACGGCAACAGAGCGATCACCTCAAAATCGGGCAGTTTTGATTTTTTAAATGAACTGAATATTCCCACACAAAACAAACTGGAAACTAATTTATTGAACTTAAAAAATAAGAACTTTGCTTTCTTCTTTGCGCCGGTCTTTCACCCCGCCATGAAAAATGTTGCCAAGGTAAGGCAGGATATTAAGATCCGTACTGTTTTTAATCTGATCGGGCCGCTGGCCAACCCCATCCAGACAGGGTATCAAATAATCGGCGTTTTTGACCGCAAATTGCTGAAACTTTTTGCCCAGACCTTAAAAAAACTCAACACCAGAAGAGCACTGATAGTTCACTCGAAAGACGGGCTCGATGAATTCAGCGTTTGTGCCGATACCAGGGTCTGTGAACTTTCAGAGAACGGCGAGATCAAAGAATATATTTTCTGTTTAAGTGAACTGGGGTTAACTCCTTACCAGCCGGCAGATCTGGCAGGCGGCACAGCAGCAGAGAATGTTCAGCTATTTAAAGAAATATTAGCCGGTCAGCAGAAAACAACCAAGCAAAAAGCGGTCGCCGACGCTATTGCGCTCAATGCCGGCGCAGCCCTTTATATTAAAGGAACAGCAGCTTCTATAAAAGAAGGATATAATAAAGCAAAGAAAATATTATTCTCACCTGAATTTAAAAAATATTTAACGAGTTTAAAAAATGGCTGAAAACATTCTGCAAAAGATCATCACTGAGCGCAAAAAATCATTTAAAGCAGAAAGTGCTTTCTGCGAAAAATTTTTGCCGAAAAAAAGAACAGTTCCTTTAGTAAAATTCTTTACCAGAAAACCATTCATTATCGGCGAACTCAAAAAAGCCTCGCCGTCAAAAGGGGTAATTAACAACAAAGAAAGTTATGAAAATATCATTAAGGAATATCAAAAAGCGGGGATCAAAAACTTTTCTGTGTTAACAGAACAAAATTATTTTTCCGGCAACCTTCAAGACCTCTTTCTGCTGAAGAAAAAATATCCCCGGCTGGCTTTTTTACGCAAAGACTTTCTCTTCTGCCGCGCAGATATTGATCTGGCTTACCGGGCCGGCGCTGACGCGATTTTATTAATAGCTGCTCTCTTAACTCCGAACAAATTAAATGAATTAATAAAATACGCCTATACTTATAATTTAGATGTACTTTGTGAAGTTCATTCACTGGCGGAATTAAAAACCGTTCTCAAATTGAGAACCAGCCCGACGGCGGTTGGCATTAACTGCCGCGACCTCAAAACCTTTAAACTCAATAAACGTATCCCCTTAAAAATAAGACCGCATATACCTGCCAGTATTTGCACTGTTTATGAATCTGGCATCGATTCACCTTATATAGCGGAACTAGCCGGCAACGCCAGATTTAACGCCCTGTTGATCGGTGAAAAATTCATGACCGCAAAAGGACGCACTAAAATGATCGGCAAATATTTAAAAACATTTAAAAAAGCGAACGAAGATCGCCCAAATTTTTTTACCAAACTCTACTCTTTAAAAAAAGAGCGTTACTTAAAGATCTGCGGCATCACGAACATGTCTGACGCACAAAAAGCGGCTAAATACGGCGCAGATATTTTAGGTTTTGTCTGCGTGGAAAGTTCACCAAGAAAAATAGCGCTCAATAAATTAAAACAATTCAAAAAATTAAAATCATTAAAAGTTGCTGTCGTAAAAGACCCAACAACAAAAACAATAAAAACATTAAAAAAACTTTTAAAACAAAAAATAATAGATGGCATTCAATTTCACGGCCAGGAGCAGGCTGAATTAATAGAAAGTTTTGGCGGCAACAGCTACAAAGCAATTAGCGTTAAGGACAAAAAAGATATTTTACAAGCGCAAAAAGATTATCAGCCTGTTTTTTTAACGGATACACCTTTTGAGAAAAACAAAAAAACCATACCGGCAAAACTTTTAAAAGAATTGACCTCACCATGGTTAGCGGGCGGTCTGACAGCGGAAAATGTCAAAAAAATTGTGACCGCAACGGAAGCAGAATTAATAGATGTAGCCTCGGGCATTGAAAAAACTCCGGGGAAAAAAGATCTTTTAAAACTAAAAAAATTTATAACAGAGGTGCAAAATGTCTAAATATTTTGGGGCTTACGGCGGCCAATATGTCGGAGAGGTGCTAAAACCGGCACTAATAGAGCTGGAACAGGCCTATAAAACAATTTTAAAAACCGGCGGGTTTAAAAAAGAGTATCAACAACTCTTAACAGATTATGTGGGACGCGAAACACCGCTGCTTTTTGCGGAAAACGCTACCAAAAAACTGGGCGGCGGCAAAATTTATATTAAACTGGAAGGGCTGGCCAATACCGGCGCGCACAAGATCAACAACGCCATTGGCCAAGCACTGCTCGCAAAAAAAATGGGCAAAACCAGAGTTATTGCCGAAACAGGTGCCGGACAGCACGGCGTGGCCACTGCTGCCGCCTGTGCCCGCCTCGGTTTAAAGTGCACCGTTTTTATGGGTGCTGTAGATGTCGCCAGACAGCAGCCCAATGTATTTTTAATGAAACAATACGGCGCAGAAGTTATTGAAGTAACGAGCGGTACCAAAACATTAAAAGACGCCGTTAACGCCGCTCTAAAAGAGTGGTCGTCTTGTTCGGAAAATACCCATTATTTAATCGGTTCGGCACTTGGGCCCTACCCTTACCCCGACATTGTGCGAGAATTTCAAAAAGTGATCGGCGAAGAGACCAAAAGACAACTCTACCAGAAAGAGAGAAAACTGCCCGATGTCCTGATAGCCTGCTGCGGCGGCGGCTCTAACTCTATCGGCTTTTTTACACCGTTCATCAAGAACAAGAATATCCGTTTAATAGCGGTAGAAGCTGGCGGTAATGGCAATAAGAAGGGGGAACACGCCGCGAGAATAGCAGGCAACGGCACACCTGGCATTGTAGAGGGATATAAATCTTATTTTTTACAAAATAAAGACGGACAGATCAGCCCCACACATTCGATCTCGGCGGGGCTAGACTATGCCGGACTCGGCCCCGAACTGGCCGACCTGGCGGACAAAAAGAGAATAGAATTCACTAAAGCGACCGACAAAGAGGTATTAGCAGCCTACCGCTATTTTGCCAGAGAAGAAGGTTTGCTTTTTGCCTTAGAGTCGGCACATGCGGCAGCGGCAGCCATTAAACTGGCGCCAAAATTGGCCAAAGAAAAAATAATTGTCATCAATATGTCTGGACGGGGCGACAAGGATATTTTTATTACCGCCGGAGAATTATATAAAAAAGAGTGGTTGAAATTTTTACAGGAAGAACTTGAAAGGAAAAGTAAAAATGGCTAACAAAATAAAAATTATGGCACATTTAATTGACAATTACCCCGACCAAAAATATTTTTTAGCAGCAGCCAAAGGGTTAAAAGACGGCGGAGCCGATATTTTAGAACTGCAGATACCTTTCTCTGACCCGACCGCCGACGGTCCGGTAATTACAGCGGCCTGCGAAAAAACTATTGAGCAGGGATATCGTGTTAAGAATTTTTTTAACAACTTAAGAAAGATCAAAAAACTATCGTTCTCTGAAATAATTGTCATGACTTACGCCAATATCGCTTTTAAATACGGCATTGAAAAATTCATTAAAGATCTTAAAAAGAACGGCGGCGCCGGGGTTATTGTCCCTGACCTGCCGCTGGAAGATGAAGAAGGGTTTTATCAGCTGGCCGCAAAGTATAATTTAGCAGCGATCCCCGTCGCCGCACCGAACATGAGCGAAGAACGCATTAAACTCTTAAAGAGCAAGCAGGCCACTAAAGTCTATATTGCCTTGCGGACAGGAACGACCGGCAGCGAAACAGTTATAGATAACCCGACTAAAAATTTTCTAAATAAATTTAAGGAACTGGAAATAATGGCCGGATTTGGTATTAATAATAAAAAACAAATCGCACAGCTGGCCGCAGTGGCCGATATAGCAGTTGTTGGTTCACACTTTACCAAAATAATTACAGCAAGTGCCAAAGAGGATATTTATAACAATATTAAAAACGCGGTTGGGAAATTGAGATAGCGA
>CAYUXF010000034.1:0-16101 GCA_964448755.1 uncultured bacterium | reverse complement strand
TAAGCTCATCAACTACCTTGTCCGGCGACATAGAAAAAAGAACTTTTTCTAACGCCGCGTAACCATCACGGGCAATATACTCGTTAATATCTTCCGGATTAATAACGCCGCAATTGCGCAGAACGATGCGGAACTGTTTTTGATAAAAATCAATATCATCGATACTGGCATTCTTTTTGCTCTGCTCTTTATCATAAAGCAGACGTTCTACCACACGCCCTTTTACTAAGTGCTCCTCTACAATTTCCTTAACATCGGCCGGATCAACCTGAACATAAAAAGATTCATCGGGCAGAACTTTAATGATCGGCCCCTGCTCACAAAAACCGAAACAACCGGTCTTGACCACTTGAACTTCTTCATTCAAATTACGAGCCGCGATCTCTTTTTTTAAATTTTCATAGATCTCAATGCCTTTATTTGATTCACAGGCCGTACCGCCGCAGACTAAAACATAATATTTATAAGAAGCCATCGCTTAGTTTCCTCCCTTTTGCATAATATCGGCCGAAGGCTTATCCTGAAAATATTCATCAAGCATCTTCTTGCCTATAATATGTTCATTAACTATTTTGCGCGCTACTTCAGCTGAGACATTGCCGTAGAGTACCGCCGGCATTTCCGGCACTACAACCTCTACCGTCGGCTCGGTCTCGCACTTACCCATACAGCCGGTTTGCTTGACCATTACATTCTGTAGCCCTTTTTTCTCCAATTCGTCAATAAAAGCATTAAAGGTCTCTTTAGCACCGGCGGCAATCCCGCAGGTCCCCATACCAATAATTACCTGAACATTTTTATTTTCGTTATCGCGGCGGTTGAACTTATTTTTTTGTTCTTCACGCATCTTTCTCAGATCTTCTAATGTTAATTTGCCCATTTTATTCCTCCGTCTCTCTTAACTTATTTTTAATTTCCTCTTCCAGCGAGATCAGATATTTTTTAGCCAGCGCTAAAGCACCCGCCTCACTAAGATCACCCAGCGCTTCATTTAATTCTGAGCGGCTTACCTGATAAGCCTCCCCGGCATAACGCCGGTCTATCAGCAATTCTTTTCCCTCAACAGCAAAAACCAGCATTGTTAAAAAACAGCCCGGCAGATCGCCCCAGGGCGGAGTATCAATATTATTTTTATCAAAACTAAAAAAAACCTTTGTACCTTTATTTTCTTCAGATTCAATAAAAAAACGGCCGCCCGCTAATTCGGTTGTCTGTTTTAAAAAAGGGAGCCCAAGCCCCACCTTTCTTGAACGACGCTCTTTCTTACTGCTATAAAAAGGATCTATTACATTTTGTAATATTTCTTTTTTCATTCCCTTGCCGTTATCTATAACGGTTATCTCTATCAGTTCAGCGGTTTCTTCTATTTCAACAACTACTTTAGTGGCCGCAGCGTCAAATGAATTTTCGGCAATATCCGAAAGGTAATCACAGACGCAATAATGCATTAATTATTTTCCTTCATACTTGGCTAAAATTTCCGGCAGTTCTTTTTTAGATACTTTGCCATAAACCTGGCCGTCAATTGTCATGACCGGTGCTAGCCCGCAACAGCCGATACAGCGAACGGCTTCCAGCGAAAATTTACCGTCTGCAGTTGTTGCATTAAGTCCAACATGCAGGATCTTTTCCAGTTCTTTAATAAGATCCTCGCCGTCTTTTAAATAACAGGCCGTTCCCATACAAACAGCTATTTGATGTTTACCCGGCTTCTTTAATTTAAACAGATGATAAAAAGTTAAGACGCCATAAATTTTGGCCAGCGGCACGTCGAGCAGTTCGGTCAGTTTTAAAGCGACCTCACGCGGCACATAGCCGTATTCCTGCTGAACTTTATGCAGGACCATGATCAGATTGCCTGGTTTATCTTTCCAGAGCTTAATAAAATCAAGAATATTTTTTGATAATTCCACATTGCTGTCCACACGATCTTTCATTATAGTTATTCCTCCATAAAAAATAAGATGACATAGAAACTCAAAACGCCGCCTATTTAAGCATATTACAGGACAACAAGCAAGGCAAAAACCATAAAAAATAACCATTTATTGATAAAAAACGAACAAAAAAAGAAATAAAGTGGTTGACAAATAAAATTTAAATGATAATATTTGACTTTGTTGTGAAAAGGAGAACTTAAAATGATCACTAGTAAGGATTTTATCTTAAGATTATTGCGCTACAAAGATGTTTTGAATAAATTAAAATCACTGGGTTTTGTGAAAGTCTTCTCAGATAACCTGGTAGATTCCGCCGGCGTCTCTTCCTCACAAGTGCGCAAAGACTTTGCTTTATTGAGTATTTCCGGCAATAAACGAGGCGGCTACCGCATTGATGATCTAATAACTCAGCTCAATATTGTCCTGGGCAAAGACAAACTACAAGAAGTAATTATTGTCGGCTGCGGCAAAATAGGGCAGGCCTTAATGAACTATACCGGTTTTCAAAAAGAGGGCATTAAAATAATTGCCGGGTTCGACCTCGCTCCCGAGAAAATCGATCAAACTACCGGCGTGCCCATTTACGGCATGGATTCTCTGCCGGCGTTCGTTAAAGAACAACATGTCAAAGTCGGGATTATCGCTGTACCGCTCAACGCCGCCAAAGAGACAGCCGACGCATTAATAGACGCCGGGGTTTTAGGGATTTTAAACTTTGCGCCGGTCAGATTAAAAGCACCGGATGAAACTAATGCTATAATTAATAATATGAACATTGAACACGAAATAGAAAATCTTTTTTATTTTGTTAATACCGCTCAAAAAGCCAGAACAAAAAAGAATACCGGAAACTGAATGTTTTGAGGTAATATAGCTATCTGTTAAGATAGTAAAGCCAGATCAAGGATAACTAAAAAATGAGATTCAAAGACATATTAGAAAAAATACCAGCAAAAATTATTGTCCAGAGCACGGACTTTAAAAAGGTTCCTATTGAGGGCATTGTCGTGACCGATATGATGAGCAATGTTTTGGCTGCCGATTATGACAATTTTTTACTGGTAACCGCTCTTTCCAGCGATCAAGTCATCAGAACTGCCGATGTAGTCAGCGCCAGCGGTGTCTTAATTGTCAACAATAAACCGATCTCCAGCCGCATGGAAAAGCTGGCGCATGAATTTGACATTACGCTGCTCTCCACGGAACTGTCAGCTGAAGAAGCAATGAGCGTTTAAAAGAGCTGCAGTAATGAAATACATCCCTATTGGCAAAGACAAATCGTCGGCAGTTATCTCGGAAATAATTCTAAAATTAAAAGTCCGCGATGTTATGAACACCAATATTATTACCGCCACCAAACACTGCTCGCTCCGGCGCATTCAGCGTTTAATGAAAGTCAACCGCATTACCGGTGTCCCCATTACACAAGACCATAAAATTATCGGCATCATCAGCATGGATGATATTGTTGAAGCGCTAGACAAGGGCTATATTGAGGAACTGGCCGAAACACACATGACAACCAAACTAATTACACTGGAAGACGATATGCCGCTGACAATGTCGATCTCCTATTTTAATAAATTTAAGTTCGGCCGTTTTCCCGTTATCGATAAAGAAAAAAATTTTGTCGGTTTAATTACTCAAGGCGATATTACCTCTAAGCTACTGGAAGAAGTTACTAACGAAATTAAAGAACTTGAATCTAAAATAGAAAAAAACACGCCGCTAAAATTAGAAAAACAACACAAAGAATATCAGCTGATCCCGCTGGACTTTGAACATGCCGGAGTTGCCTCTAATGAAATAAAAAAAATTCTCAAAATGACATCTTTAAATTCTAAAATCTTAAGAAGAGTAGCCGTTGCCGCCTATGAGCTGGAGATCAATATTGTTGTTCACTCGCACGGCGGCCAGCTGATCTTTGAAACAGAAGGAACTTTGATCAGAATAACCGCTGTTGATACCGGACCAGGAATTCTTGATATTGAAAAAGCACTGCAAGAGGGTTTTTCTACCGCTACAGAAAAGATCAGAGCACACGGCTTTGGCGCCGGCATGGGTCTTAACAACGTTAAAAGAGTTTCCGATAAATTTGAGATCCAATCAGATCCGTCGGGAACCAGGGTCATTTCGGAAATCTATATCGATCAACAGGAGGCAAGTAATGAAAATAAGTAGCTTAAACGAATTTGGTTACGAACTGCTCCAGCCCGATTTTCTTGATAAAGAGATCAGCGCCGGATATACGTCAGACCTCATGAGTGATGTCATGGCCAACGCTGAAGCCGATTCTGTACTGATCACTATTCAGGCCCATAAAAACACGGTAGCGGTGGCAAGTTTAGTAGAGGCCGGCGCCATTATTATTTGCAATAACCGGCCGGTGCCGCCGGAGATGATCGAAGCAGCCGCTCAGGAAAAAATAGCGCTCTTTAGAACAACTAAAGATCAGTTTAAAACTTCCTGTGAGGTCGGTGCCAAATTATAAAAGCTATGCCGGAAATAATAAAAGCAGATTTCCATATTCATTCTTGTCTTTCGCCCTGCGGCTCTTTGGAAATGTCGCCGCGGGCCATAGTTAAACGCGCCAAAGAACAGGGACTTAACTTAATTGCCCTCACCGATCATAATACAGCGAGGAACTGCCCGACATTTAAGAACATTTGCGCAGAAGAAAAAATCCATTGTCTTTTTGGTTTAGAGGTCAATACCCTTGAAGAAGTTCATACTCTCTGCCTCTTTGATGATCTGGATCAAGCGTTAGCTTTGGATGAGTATATCTATCAAAATCTGCCGGCAATAGAAAATATTCCGGAAAAACTCGGCGACCAGGTCATAGTCAATGAAAATAACGAAATAGTTGATGTCGTAAAAAAATATCTCGGCACGGCAACCTATCTTTCTATTGATACAATAGCGGAAAAAGTACTGGACAACGGCGGTCTCTTTATCCCGGCGCACGTTAACCGAGGAATGTTCAGCTTGACCTCGCAATTGGGGTTTATACCGGAAAACGAAAATTTTTCAGCACTGGAAATTTACAAAACAACTTTCCTTAAAAATACGCCGCCGCTGCCAAATACGCATAATTATCCCTTGATCTCCAATTCCGACGCCCATTATCTGGAAGCGATCGGCACTATCTGGAATGAATTTGAACTGGAGGAAATTTCGATCAAAAACATTGCCAAAATACTAAAAGAAAATAAACACAAAATAAATTATCAAAAAAAGCTCACCGGCTTTTGATCTAAGTCTTTAGTGTTGTCCTAAAATACTGTTCTGTTATAATTGTGCACTAAAAGTTCTTGTTCTTTTAGCGCAAAGAACTAAAAAACCAAGGAGTCCTTATGATAAAAATAATCGTGAACGGAGCTAAAGGAAAAGTTGGCTGCGCCTGTGTTAAGGCCGTTAACGAAGCTGAAGACATGACACTTGTCGGCCAAACAGATCTCGGCGATGATCTAGGCAAAACCATTAAAGAAACACAGGCCGAAGTAGTAATAGATTTTACTCAGCCGCAAACCCGCATGCAGAACGTCTCAACGATCATAACTAACGGCGCACACGCCGTGGTCGGCACGACCGGCTTTACCGATGATGATCTAAAAGAAATAGACAGACTCTGCCAGAAAAACAAGAAAGCCTGTTTAATAGCGCCTAATTTTGCCATTGGCGCAGTACTGATGATGCAGTTTGCCGCCCAGGCCGCCAAATATATGCCGGATATAGAAATAATAGAATTTCATCACGACAACAAAAAAGATGCCCCCTCAGGGACAGCTATCAAAACCGCTCAATTAATAAACGAAACTGTCGGCCAAACCAATCCGCCCAAGGTAGAAAGCGAAGAGTTTTTAGCCGAGCGTTCACAAGGCGCTAAACTAGGCAATATCCGCATCCATGCTGTGCGCCTGCCGGGGTTTGTCGCCTCGCAAGAGGTAATTTTAGGCGGCGAAGGCCAGACCTTAAAATTAAGACACGATACAATTAACCGCGAATGTTTTATGCCGGGTGTCCTTTTGGGCTGTCGCGAAATAATAAAAAAGACAGGTTTAATTTACGGTCTAGAAAAAATAATGTAGGTCATTCTTCAAAATAAACCATGGCATAGCGTTCTATTAAGAACAATTCCATAGCGAATTTATTTTGTTCATCTGCGTGAGACCCATCTATTAAAGAATCAAGCGCCAGCTTAAAAAAAACATCGTCAGCTATCTGATTTTTAAGCTGAAACCGGCGCAGGTTTTCTCTCTGTTTATTTAGCTCCTTAAGATCTACCGCCTCATAAAATAACTTTAGTTTTTTAAAAAGATCGTCTTTTGTTTTTGAGGAAAGTTCCATTTCTGGTTTAGGCGCCTTAGACAATTGTTCTTTTTTTTGCAATGCTTCACGGGCCAGCATTTCAGGGATCAATAACTGCAGCGGCCCATTAATAACTGCGAGTACTTTTTTATTCATAGATATTGGCTCCCTGTAAGTAAATATTTATTATTCACCTAATCTATCGTAAAATACAATTAAATGATTCAAACTGCGACACTTAAAATAACCTGTAAAGATCGGCCCGGCTTAATTGCCGGCATCACCAATTTTATTTACCATAATCTCGGCAATATTATCGCACTAGACCAGCATGTCGACAACCAAACCGGCACTTTTTTTATGCGGTTGGAATGGGACCTCTCTAAATTTCTCATTGCCAAAGAAGCACTGCCAGCAGCACTAACAGAATTAGCTGAAAAAAAGAATTTTTCTAACCAGTGGGAACTCTTTTTTAGCGGACATTTGCCAAAAGCGGCGGTCTTTGTCTCTAAATACGACCATTGCCTCTATGATCTGTTATTGCGCCAAAAATCTGGCGAACTACAGTGCCAAATACCGCTGATCATCAGCAATCATCAAGACCTTAAATACATTGCCGAGACATTTAATATTCCTTTTTATTATTTGCCGGCAACTGCCAGCAATAAACCAGAAACAGAAAAAAAAGCACTCAAACTTCTAGCAGAACACCAGGTAGACTTTATTATTTTGGCACGGTATATGCAGATCTTAAGCAATAACTTTATTAAAAAATATCCTCATAAAATAATTAATATTCATCATTCTTTCTTGCCCGCCTTTAAAGGCGCCAAGCCTTATCATCAGGCCTATGCCAAAGGTGTAAAAATTATCGGCGCAACTTCGCATTTTGTTACAGCAGAACTAGATCAAGGACCGATCATTCAGCAAGATGTCGTCAGTATTTCACACAAAGACAGCATTGATGATCTGATAACTAAAGGAAGGGATTTAGAAAGAAAGGTCCTGGCGCAGGCCGTGCGGCTATTCATAGAACAGCGTCTTTTTGTCTGCAATAACAGGACTATTGTTCTTTAGCCAAGCAGTTTTTAATTAGCTTCGTTTTCCGTTTTATTTTTTTTCTGTTTTTTTTCTTCAGTGTATTCAGCTATTTTATTTTTAATGATCTCTTGCTGTTCAGCTGCCGGACTATAATATTTATATTCTTTAACAGTAAACCGGTCTTTAAAAGAAGCCTGCGCAAGTTCCTGCATAACCTGAACATCATTGTAAACAATATTATAATGGGCAAAAAAATCATTCAGTTCTTCTTCGGCTATTTCAGTAATTGTCAAAATGCCGTTTTCATAATGAATGGTTTCGTGGCCCTCCTGATTAAAACTTAAAATAGCTTCCCTGGTGGTCTCATCCAACTCAACTTCCTTAGTTCTGGCATGCTCAAAGGCCAGCCAAAACTTAACCAACGGTCTTTTTTTTAAAATTTGCTCAAACCAATATTCTTTCTCCTCTTCCAGCATTTTTTTCGTTTCATTATCAATAAGCGCACTGATAGTTTCTCGTTCTTTTTGTGGCAGCTCCTCAATATCATAACGACCCTTTTCTTTATTAATTGTCTTGGCGTAATTATAAATTGACGGAAAGTGAAGAAAATCAATAGTATTAACCTGCCTCAAAAAATTATAAATTTCTGGAAATTCTATAGTTTTTATAAAAAGTTCTTTTAACGCTTTCTCCTCTTTGCTGTTTTGAACAAAAAGATTGCTAATATGTCTTTTATGATTTTCTGTCGGCCGCGAAAGCCAGCCTTTTTCCACAAGTTCTTTTTCTATTGTACTTTTTAGCTTAGCGATCTCTTTGCTATTGCCTTTATTAACACTATTTGGTTTTAAATACCGGCGGCCGTTAAAATTCTCCAGATCAAACTTAAAATAATCGTCATTGCGGATAAATTTAGGCTCATTAGGGGAAACAAAATAAGAGATTGCCGCATAGTCACTATCTGCTATCCCGCGCTCTAAACAATATTTTTTTAGATCAGAGATCAGATCATTCTTAACATAAATATCTCGGCCAGATTTTGAATAAATTGTTTCTATTGAAGTCTCGCCATCTTTAATTGTCGAACCGTTCCTGTTCTCTACAACAACTTCATTAACTTCTTCTGTTTCAATTATTTTATTACTGAACAATAACATACCTACCCCATCCTTTTGGAGATTTTTCAACTATCTTTTAGCGATCCTTCTTTTTATCGAAAGAAATTCAGATCATTCCCACTCGATCGTCGCCGGCGGCTTTGAAGAAATATCGTAACACACCCTATTGATCTCCGGAACCTCGTTAATTATCCGGCTCGAGAACCTCTCTAATAGATCGTAAGGTAGCCGGGAAAATTTCGCAGTCATGGCATCTTCGCTGCTCACACAGCGAATAGCACAAGTGTATGCATAGGTGCGTTTATCACCCATCACACCAACTGTTTTAACACTGGGCAACAGCACCGTCAGCGCCTGCCAGACATTATTATATTCACCGGCCGCTTTGAGCTCACTCATCACGATAGCATCTGCCTCCTGCAGAACACGCACTCGCTCAGGTGTAATCTCGCCGAGAATACGGATCGCCAATCCAGGACCGGGAAAAGGATGTCTATTGATCAAATCTTCATGCAGACCAAGTTCTCGCCCTAATTTACGAACTTCATCTTTAAACAGCCAGCGCAGCGGCTCGATCAATTGAAATTTAATATCGTCAGGTAGCCCGCCGACATTGTGATGTGTTTTTATCTTAACAGCAGTTTTCGCCTGAGTGCCGCCTTTAACCGCCGACTCGATAACATCGGGGTAAAGTGTCCCCTGTGCTAAAAATTGAAAATCGCCGATCTTGCGCGCCTCTTCTTCAAAAGTTCGCACAAACTCATTGCCAATGATCTTGCGCTTCTCTTCGGGATCTGTGACCCCTTTAATTTTAGCAAAAAAACGGTCAGCCGCCGGCACATGGACAAGTTTAATATTCATGTACTTAGAGATCATATCTACCACCCGCTGCGCTTCACCTTTGCGCATAAAACCCTGATCAATGAACATACAGATCAATTGATCACCGATAGCTTTATGCAAAAGAGCCGCCACGGTTGTAGAATCGACACCGCCAGAAAGTCCTAAAAGAACTTTTCCGTCGCTAACTTTTTCACGAATTTTTTTAACCTCTGTTTCTATATAATTAGCCATTGTCCAGGTCGGTTTAGCCTGACAGATCTTAAAAACAAAATTTTTCAGAATATCCATACCCTTTTGAGTATGGACCACTTCCGGGTGGAACTGCACACCATAAAGCCGGCGCTGTTTATCTTCAATAGCGGCATTTTCCAGTGACGCCGTGGAGGCAATTTTCCTGAACCCGTCGGGCAAATTAACACAAGAGTCGCCGTGCGACATCCAGGCCACAAAACGCTCCTCTAAACCCAAAAAGAGATCTGATGTCAGGTCGACAAAAAGATCGGCCTTGCCATATTCTCTTTTCTCACGGTGCTCCTCTACCTTGCCGCCCAGTGTATCAACGATCAACTGCATGCCGTAACAAATGCCCAGCACCGGCACACCAAGATCTAAAAGCCCCTCAGCAAAACGGGGGGCATCAGCATCATAAACCGAAGAAGGGCCGCCCGAAAGAATGATTCCTTCAACATTTTTCTTCTTGAGCTCAGCCAGAGAAATATCGTGCGAGACAAGTTCCGAATAGACATTATCTTCACGGATGCGTCTGGCGATCAACTGCGAATATTGAGAACCGTAATCGAGAATAACTATCATTATTAATTCCTTTCGGTCGTATAGTTTGGCGCTTCTTTGGTTATCTGGATATCATGCGGATGAGACTCCACCAAACCAGCACTGGTTATTTTCACGAACTGGCCGTTCGTTTTTAGCTCTTCAATATTTTTGGTGCCGCAATAGCCCATGCCGGAGCGCAAGCCACCGATCAGCTGATAAATAACATCATTGACGCTCCCTTTATAGGGCACACGGCCCTCCACACCTTCGGGGACAAATTTTCTGGTATTATTTTGAAAATAGCGGTCTTTACTGCCGGCCGACATTGCCGCCAGAGAACCCATGCCGCGATAGGTTTTATAGCGCCGGCCATGAAGTATTTCTAAATTGCCGGGCGATTCCTCGCAGCCGGCCAACAGTGAACCCAGCATTACGACCGAGGCACCGGCCGCCAAGGCTTTGGGAATATCACCGGAAAATTTTATTCCGCCGTCGGCAATAACAGGAATGCCGTGTTTAGCCGCTTCCTGCGCACACTCATAAATAGCGGTAATTTGCGGCACACCCACACCGGCAACAACCCTGGTGGTACAAATAGAGCCGGGCCCAATTCCAACTTTTACGGCATCGACACCAGCTTTAATTAAAGCTTTGGTCCCTTCTGCCGTAGCAACATTGCCGGCTATCAACTGCAGTTCCGGATATTTAGTTTTGATTTTCTTGACCATTTCCAGGACATTTTTAGAATGGCCATGAGCTGTATCAAGCGTAATAACATCAACATTGGCTTTAACTAAAGCCTCCACGCGCTCCAGCATATCAGCAGTTACACCTACCGCCGCACCGGCCAGTAAACGGCCGCGGCTGTCTTTGGCCGCCTGCGGATACTGAATAGTCTTTTTAATATCTTTAATGGTAACCAGGCCTTTTAAAACACCTTTTTTATCAATGATCGGCAGTTTTTCATATTTACTTTTCTTCAAAATTTCTCTGGCCGCTTCCAGACTGGTACCCTCCGGTGCCGTGACCAGATTATTTTTAGTCATAATTTTATTGATCGGCTGACTGTAGTCTGATTCAAAGCGAACGTCGCGATTAGTGACAATACCGATCAGTACTTTATTGCTGTCGGTTATCGGCACACCGGAAATATGATATTTTTCCATTAGATCAACCGCTTTTTGAATAGTATCTTCCGGATGAAGAAAAAAGGGATCGACAATAACGCCATTTTCCGAGCGTTTTACTTTATCTACCTCGCCGGCCTGTTCTTCAATAGGCATATTTTTATGGATGATCCCAATACCGCCCTCGCGCGCCAAAGCAATGGCCATTCTGGATTCTGTAACAGTATCCATGCCGGCACTCATTATTGGGATATTGAGCGTGATCTTTTTAGTCAATTTAGTCTGTAGAGAAACCTCATCTGGTAAAAACTCCGAAGCGGCCGGAATTAAGAGAACATCATCAAAAGTCAAACCCTCTTTAGCAAATTTTTCCATTTTTTCTCTCCCTTTCTTTAACCTATATGCAAAAAGCCCCAATCATCCGATCGGGGCTTTGCCTTAATTTCAACTAAATATAGATCTTAACTTGTTTTTGATTTGACATCCTCAAACACCAAAAAATTGTGTGCAATTCTATATTAAATATAATAAACAGTCAAATAGAACTACTACTGTCCAATAAAATAATTGGCAGTTTATTATGACCCCATCCCCTAGCCCCTTCCCCGCAAATGCGGAGAAGGGGAACATAAAACAACAATATTCTATTCTGAACGTGAGCTCTCTCCGCGAAAGCGCGGGGAGAGCGGCAAAAGCCAGAGGGGTTAAAAATGATTATTTTTAGTTGGACAGCAGTCAAATAGAACTACGGCAAAAAATAATAAAAACCAGCTTTTACTTAACTACCACATTGACCATTTTAGCGGGAACAACTATCACCTTAACAATTTCTTTACCTTCAGTATGTTTTTTAACATTTTCATTATTTAAAGCTAGTTTTTCTAGTTCTTCTTTAGAAATATTTTTGGCCGCCGAAGCCTCACCCCGTTTTTTGCCATTAACGGAAAAAACAACAACAACCGTATCTTCTACTAAGTAATTTTGGTCATAAACGGGCCAGGGCTCTTTGTGCACAGAAGTATTTTTACCCATTCTTTCCCAGAGCTCTTCTGTTAAATGCGGCGCAAAAGGGGCCAGCAACTTCAAAAAATCTTCCGCAGTCTTTTTATCAAATTGATTAGCGGCTGCTGAGCTTGTCGAAGCATGCGCCTCATTAACAAAGATCATCATCTGCGAGATCGCCGTATTAAAACTCAGTGCCTCGATATCTTCACCTACTTTTTTGATCGTCTGATGAAAGCATTTCCATAATTTTTCATCACTTGTCACTTGATCAGAAGGATTGTCTCCCTCCCCTCTCTTCTCAAGAGAGGGGTCGGGGGTGAGTTCTTTTTGTGTATACAACCGCCAGACTTTATCTAAAAAACGGCGGACACCGGAGGTCCCTTTGGTGGACCAGGGCTTGGCCATTTCCAGCGGCCCCATGAACATCTCATACATCCGCATCGCGTCAGCGCCAAATTCAGCTATGACCTCATCTGGATTGACAACATTGCCCAGAGATTTAGACATTTTCTGGCCGTCTTCAGCGAGGATCAAACCCTGATTGGTCAATTTCTGGAACGGTTCTTTACCGGCAACAATACCGAGATTATATAGGACCTTGTGCCAGAAACGGGCATATAGCAAATGCAAAACCGCGTGTTCCGCGCCGCCGATATAGTGATCGACCGGCAGCCAGTATTTCAGTTTATCTTTAGCTGCTAATTCTTTTTCATTCTTAGGATCAATATAGCGCAGATAATACCAGCTAGAACCAGCCCACTGCGGCATGGTATTAGTTTCCCGTTTAGCTGAAGCACCACAAACCGGACAAGCGGTATTGACCCACTCTTCAATGTTAGCCAGCGGCGATTCACCTGTACCGGTCGGTTCATATTTATCAACTGCAGGCAGTGTCAGCGGCAGCTGCTCTTCCGGCACTGGAACAGTGCCGCATTTTTTACAATGGATCAGCGGGATCGGCTCGCCCCAATAACGCTGACGGGAAAAAACCCAGTCGCGCAGCTTGTAATTGATCGCCTTTTTGCCAAGACCTTTTTTCTCTAGATCATCGGTAATTTTTTCTTTAAATTCCGCGGTTGGCATACCGTTATATTCGGCAGAATTGATCGCATAACCTTCGCCAATAAAGGCCGCCTTCATATCAAAACTTACCCCCTCTGTCGCTACCGCGACATCTCCCACCAAGGGGGAGACCCCGTTGCTTCCCCCTGGGGAAGCTGGCCTCGCCTCCGGCGAGGACTGAAGGGGTATGTTTTTATTAGAGACAACCTGGATGATCGGAATATCAAAATGTTTGGCAAATTCAAAATCGCGCTCATCGTGCGCCGGCACAGCCATAATAGCACCGGTACCGTAAGAAATTAAAACATAGTCAGCTATCCAGATCGGCACTTTGGCGCCGTTAACAGGGTTAATAGCATAAGCGCCGGTAAAGACACCGGTTTTTGTTTTTAATAAATGGGCCCGCTCCAGATCGCTCTTTTGCCGGGTCTTTTCAATATACTCTTCCACTGCAGCAAGATTTTCCTCGGTCGTAATTTCCTCAACATAAGGATGCTCCGGCGCCAAGACCATAAATGTCGCACCAAAAAGTGTATCCGGCCGCGTCGTAAAAACCGTCAATTTTTTTTCTGCATCTTTTTCCAATTTAAAATCAACTTCGGCACCAATACTTTTGCCGATCCAGTTGCGCTGCATCAGCTTGATCGGCTCCGGCCAATCGACAAGGTCAAGATCAGATAACAGCTCCTCGGCATAGGCGGTAATTTTTAACATCCATTGGCGAAGATCTTTTTTAATAACCACAGCACCGCAGCGGTCGCACTTACCGTCTTTGACCTCTTCATTAGCCAGGCCAGTTTTACAGCTCTCACACCAATTGATTGGCATGTTAGCCTCATAGGCCAGCCCTTTCTTAAAGAGCTGAATAAAGATCCATTGCGTCCACTTAAAATAGTCGGGGTCGGTCGTATTGATCTCCCGGTCCCAGTCATAAGAAAAACCGAGTGCTTTGATCTGTTTTCTAAAATTATTGATATTGGCCTCGGTAGAAACACGCGGATGGGTGCCAGTTTTAATGGCGTAATTTTCCGCCGGCAGACCGAAAGCATCCCAGCCCATGGGGTGCAAAACATTAAAACCATTCATTCGCTTATAACGGCATAAAATATCGGAAGCGGTATACCCTTCGGGGTGACCAACGTGCAGCCCGGCACCGGAGGGGTAAGGGAACATATCTAAGCAATAGAAACGTTTATCTTCCGGAAAAGAAGTATCTTCTGTGCATTTATAGAGTTTCTGTTCATCCCATTTTTGCTGCCACTTGGGCTCAATTGTTAAATGATCATATTTATTTGTATCTTCTGTCATTGTTATCCCTGCTTATCTATTAATATTAATTTTTAGAATATTAACACAAGGGTTGCGGGGAAAAAAGGGGAAAGAAGTATATTTATACTGGTTTTTGGGTAATATTTATTATAAGAATTAAAATTTTAGGGAAAAATAATGCATCTAAAAAATTTATCAAACAATGATAAAAAAATATCCTGCACTAAGAACAATGCACTCGGACTCTGCACAAAATCCGTAGAAGATGTTTTTGATATAACTCAATTTAAAGAACATGAACTCATAGGAGAAAAAATATCTGAAAATATTATAAAAAAGATAAGCTTTAGTGTTCCTGTGCTGGGAGAAATAGATAAGAACTATGGCATTTTTCGCTTTAACGGAGACCTCTCTATACTAAAAAAACTAAAACCAGAATACAAACAAAAGATCTTTGATGAAAATAATAATTTAAAACCAGGCGCAGTCCAAATTGACAGCAACGACACCGTTCAAATAAAAATAGGCTCTATAAATTTTACATTTATCAAAAGATCGGATTATCACCTTTTACAAAACCCCTATGGAGAAACGTTAAATCCTCAAGGAGAAGAGGGCGAAATATATCGAGATACTAAAAGTAATTTTATTACTGATACTTTTTTAAAAGTATTTGAAATGACAGAAACAACAGATCCTGAATACTTAGCTGATTTCAATAATGAAATTTTAAAAGATTATATTGTTGAAGAAAATAAATATAATCAAATAACTACCAACAGCTACTCTAATGAAAATGAATTCTATAATTTAATATTAAACTTAAATTCTAATTCTGACTTTTTAAAACTGATTGATCAATCAACTCTGCAAAATTATCAAAACTTTATAAAAGATAACAAAGCTGTCATCAAAAAATTTTATAATAAAACACTCCAAGATGATTTCACATATAACATGACCGAAAAAAAACCCAAGAACATTCCATTACAGCTTCTGGTAGATCTTTTTCAAGAAATTGATATCCCAAATTCTGATGGAGGTATAATTGTTAGTCAATTACAAAAAATATATACAGAAAAAGATATTACAAATCAAAACAGTATAATTTCTAAAATAAAACATTTTGCAGATAAAGAAAATCTAAATGAACAGCAAATAGCTAAACTCCTTGTTTTGACTCTCGCTGCACACGATCCACATACAGCATTAGAACACAGTATAGAAATGGCTAACAATCTACAACTCTTTTTAAAATTCATTAAAGATGAAAAACATGATATAGAAATTTTTGGAAAAAGTTTAACAAAAAGAGAAAAGGAAATACTCGCTATAGGCTTTATCCTTCATGATATTGGCAAACTATTTATTAGTGCAATTCTTCTTAGAAAGAAAGGAAATATATTTAATAATTTATTTCAAAACAGAAAAGAAAAAGAACATATCAACAAACATGTTGATTTTGGAAAAACAATTTTAGAATTACTACAGAAATATTTTTTAAAAGACTCATTTGAAATAATTAAAGAATGTACTGTTTACCACCATCTATATGACAAAATAAATAGCTCAGCCATATCAGATATAATAATCATTTTTGACATAGTTAACGCAAGA
>CAYUXF010000033.1:9942-16391 GCA_964448755.1 uncultured bacterium | reverse complement strand
TTTTTTTCGTTGATACTGTATTGAGCAATATTAACGGAGGTTTAGTAAATGTCAGATATTACGCCAAATGAAATTATAGAAAATAAAATACTGTTAATTCGCGGCAAGAAAGTTATGCTAGATAAAGATCTGGCTAAACTTTATAGCGTTCAGGTAAAAGCACTTAATCAGGCTGTGAAAAGAAATATGAAAAGATTTCCAGCAGACTTTATGTTTCAACTAAATAAACAAGAGTTTGAAAACTTGAAGTCACAATTTGTGACTTCAAGCTGGGGCGGTGTTAGAAAGTTGCCTTATGCTTTTACTGAACACGGTGTAGCGATGCTCTCTTCTGTTATTAATAGCGAAAAAGCCATTGAAGTTAATATTCAGATCATGCGGACGTTCACCAAACTCCGTGAAATGTTAGCCGGCAATAAAGAGTTACGTGAAAAAATAGAATCCATGGAAAAGAAATATGATTCGCAGTTCCAGATAGTTTTTGCGGCAATAAAAAAACTCCTAGAACCGCCAACACCGGCAGAGAAAAAAGAGTTTGGGTTTAAAGTTAATAAATAATTTTTATTATATTTTTCTCCCCCTTAGGCGCGGTAGCGCTAAACAAGGGGGAGTAGTCCCGCCGCAGGCGGGACTGAGGGGGTTGGCATCATGCTAGCGGACACTCCCCCGTATGACGGGGGAGCCGGAGGGGGACAAGTTTTGGCAAAAGGATGGGGACAGATTTATGAGACGGAAAAACCGGAGAGGACAAGTTTCGGCTATTGAGACAAAGTTCTTGGTATCACAATCTGCGATTCAGATCATGCGGACGTTACCGCTTAGATCAGAACCGCCCCTTTGTCGGCAGATGTCACCAGTTTAGCGTAGCGGGCCATATAGCCGGCGGTTATTTTCGGCGCCGGCGCCTGCCACTTTTTGCGGCGGTTAGCCAGTTCTTCGTCGCTAATTTCTACATTTAATTTTTTATTGGGTATATCAATAGAGATAATATCACCCTCTTCTATCAGCGCGATATTGCCGCCCGCCATGGCCTCCGGTGAAATATGGCCAATGGAAGAGCCGCGCGACGCGCCGGAAAAACGGCCGTCCGTTAAGAGCGCCACATCTTTGTCGAGCCCCATCCCGGCAATCGCCGATGTCGGCAAAAGCATTTCCCGCATACCGGGCCCGCCTTTAGGCCCTTCGTAGCGAATGACAATAACATCGCCCTTTTTAATTTTACCGCCCAGGATCGCCGCATATGCCTCATCTTCGCTGTTAAAAACCCGCGCCGGCCCCTGGTGCTGCATCATCTCTTCTGCCACCGCCGACTGTTTAACTATTGAGCCATTGGGTGCAATATTGCCAAAGAGTGCCGCTAACCCACCCTTTTGATGGTGCGGTTTATCTATAGGGGCAATAACTTTGTGGTCAAGGACCGGCACATTTTTATAGTTCTCATAAATTGAAACGCCGGTCACGGTCATTAAGTTGCGGTGCAGATAATTTTTCTTATCCAGTTCGTTCATGACCGCCATAATGCCGCCCGCCGCGTGCAGATCCTGCAGATGGTCGGGACCCGCCGGTGCTAAATTACAGAGATGGGCAACTTTTTCAGAGACCTCATTAATTAACTGCAGCGTTATTTCTAAACCCGCCTCATAGGCAATGGCGGGAATATGCAGTGCCGAATTGGTAGAACAGCCCAGGGCCATATCGACCGCCAGCGCGTTCTCAAAAGCTTCGTCTGTCAAAATATCTCTAATTTTAATATCTTTCTTGACCAGTTCTAAAATTTGTTTTCCCGCCGCTGCTGCCAGTTCCATTCTCTCCGGAAAAACCGCCGGTATTGTGCCGTTGCCGGGCAGACCGATCCCCAGCGCTTCAGACAAACAGTTCATAGAATTGGCGGTAAACATGCCGGAACAGGAGCCGGCGCCGGGGCAGGCGTTGCATTCAATTTGATGCAGATCTTCTTCCGATATTTTACCCACCTTATAAGAGCCAATCGCCTCAAAGACCGAATTGAGATCAAGTGTTTTATCTTTATATTTACCGGTCAGCATTGGCCCGCCGGAAATAACAATTGTCGGCAGGTTCAAACGCGCCGCACCCATGATCATGCCGGGAATAATTTTGTCGCAGTTGGGTATCAAAACCAGTCCGTCAAAAGCATGCGCGCGGGCCATGGTCTCGACAGAATCGGCTATTAATTCGCGCGAGCCGAGCGAGTATTTCATCCCCTCGTGCCCCATGGCAATACCATCACAAACACCAATTACACCAAACTCAAACGGCACGCCGCCGCCGGCAGTTACGGCCTCTTTAACCTGGCGGGCAATTTCATTGAGGTGAATATGGCCGGGGATAACATTGTTATAAGAATTGACAATGCCAATGAACGGTTTTTTAAAATCGGCATCGGTTAAGCCGGTCGCTCGCAATAGAGAACGGTGCGGTGCCCGTTCAAACCCTTTTTTTACTGCATCTGATCTCATAAAATAGCTCCTCAAATAAAATAAGATGAAAATTATACTCTAAAATTGGTATAATAAAAGTATGTTAAAACAAATAATCAAAGAACTCACGCATCATGCCCCTTTTACAATAGTTGGCGCCTTCAGCGGCATTCTCCTGATGTTGCTGTTTAGAGATATCTCCCCCGGCAAAGCGACAGCACTTTTTGAGGTTTTTCATCCGCTCCATGTTTTTTTAAGCGCACTGGTCACGGCGGCTTTATACAAACAATATAACTGGCGCCAAAAAAAAGGCGGGCTCTGGCCCCTTCTACTGGTGGGCTATTTAGGTTCTATCGGCATTGCCACGCTCAGCGATTCGCTGATCCCCTTTTGGGGCGAAAAACTATTACAGATGCCGCTGGCCCAGCCGCACCTGGGCTTTATCGATCAGCCTTTTGCGGTCAACGGCGCCGCCTTGTTGGGCATTGGTCTGGCCCTCTTTCAGCCCAAAACAACTTTCCCGCACCTCGGCCATGTTTTATTGAGTACCTGGGCCTCGCTTTTTCATATTTTAATGGCCGCTCCGGCACCTGGTCTTTTAACATTATTTGTGATCTTTATTTTTCTTTTCCTTTCGGTCTGGCTCCCCTGCTGTCTCAGCGATATTGTTTTTCCCTTACTTTTTACACCGCCCGCTCAGCAAAAACAATGATCTATAGTATAATTATCTAAAATTAACAGGGGGTAGCGCTCATGCCGGTCAAAACAAAAAAAACACCAGAAAAAGAAAATTGTCTGTTTTTAGTTAAGCTGCTCTCTTTTCTTTTTTCTTTTGGCGTCAATAACCGCTACTGGCTAGTCCCTTTACTGCTCGGCCTCTTCTTTTATTTTTGGGCGCCGACCACGCTTTTTATGATGACAATGGCGGTAATTTTTTACATGATCTTTTATCCGGTCACCGCCAAAATTGAACACTTTGTTAAGTCGAGCCGTCTGGCGGCCGTTATTTTTATTGGGTTTCTCCTTATCCTCATTACTGTTTTTTCCGCTATTTTAATCCCCTCTTTAGTTAGTCAGGTAACCGAGCTTTCCAACAACTATCAGGAAATAGAAATTACTTTTGCCGGCAAACTTACACTGCTTAAAGAACGGACCGCTTTTTTACAATCCGGTATTTTTAAAACACTTAATATTTCTATTGATAAAATACTGGCCGATTATCTGGAGCGCTGGGGCAAAGAGTTGGTCGTATTTTTCAACACTATCCTGCAGTCGGCCTCTAAAGTGATCGGCCGGGTCTTTCAGGTCTTAATAGCTTTTGTTGTCTCTCTTTATATGCTCTATGAAAGAAGATCAATAGTTGACGGCATTAACGGCCTGCTCAAAGACAAACCCTCAGACAGCAAGGAGAAAAAATTCATTCGCGAAGCTTACCTGCAGGCCATTGCCTATTTTAGCGGTGTCACACTGCTCTCTTTAATTGGCTTTATAACTACCTGGCTTTTTTTGGCCGCCATTAATGTTAATTTTTCGCTCCTGCTGGCTATCTGGACATTCTTTATGGAATATATCCCCTTCTTTGGCCCTGTTCTTGCGGCGGTCCCTATTATTATTATTGCCTGGACACAAGCACCGCACCTAATTATTTATATCGTTTTATATTTTTCTATTTTACAATTTATTCTGGCCTACATTCTGGCGCCGCAGATCCTCAGCCAAAAGACACATTTTCATCCGCTCTTAGTTCTTGTCATTTTATTGGCCGGCGGAGAAATTTTTGGCATTCCGGGGATGATCCTCTCACTGCCGATAGCCGCTTTTTTTGTGCTGTTGTGGAAAAATTATTTAAAAAAAGTTTAGCGGCCCACGCCTCTTTTTTTTAACCGTTATAATTAGAAAGGAGCTTCTATGTTAGCTATTAGTCTGGTCATTGTTTTTTTTATTATTATGTCGGGGATCGGCATCTGGGGGATGAAAAAGACCCATTCACTCAATGATTTTTTTCTGGGCGGCAGAAGTATCGGCCCCTGGGTTTCAGCCGTGGCTTACGGCACCACTTATTTTTCGGCCGTTCTTTTTATCGGCTTTGCCGGTAAGCTCGGCTGGGGCTTTGGTCTTAACGCCCTCTGGATAGCGGCCGGCAATGTGCTTTTTGGCACGCTTTTAGCCTGGCTAATACTTGGCAGACGGACACGTAAAATGACACAAAACCTCAATGTCATGACCATGCCGGAATTTATGCAGGAGCGCTTTCAAGGCCGGTATCTTAAGTTCTTTTCCGCTGTAATTATTTTTGTTTTTCTGCTCCCCTATTCCGCCTCGGTTTTTAAGGGGCTCGGACATCTCTTTGAAATTAATTTTAATATCTCTTACGATCTTGCCTTGCTGGTCATGATCGTCATTACCGGCTTCTACTTAGTACTGGGCGGCTATTTTGCCATTACGCTTAACGACTTTATTCAGGGGATCATTATGATCTTTGGCACTATCGCCATGGTCACTATTTTGACCGGCCAGGCGGGCGGTTTTTCTGCGGCACTGCACAAGATCAGCCTCGGTTACGCCGGCCATATTACAACCCCGCCCTCTAAACTGCTCCTCTGGTCTTTAGTTTTCATGACCTCTTTTGGCACCTGGGGCCTGCCGCAAATGGTCCAGAAATTTTATGCCATTAAGAACGAAAAAATGATCGGCAAAGCCGCCATCATAACCACTGTTTTTTCGGCGATCATCGGATTCTCTGCCTACTACACCGGCGCGCTCTCCCATGTTTTTTTTGCAAAACTGCCGCTTTTAAACGGCCAGCCCGGCTTTGATCTCTTAGTGCCGGAAATGTTAAAAAGTTATCTGCCACCTTTTTTGATGGCGGTAATTTTACTGCTGGTCCTTTCCGCTTCGATGTCGACGCTCTCCTCACTAGTCCTGGTCTCTTCTTCGGCCATAGCCATTGATCTCTACAAAGGACATGTTAACCCTAAAATATCGCGGCAAAATTCGCTCTTTATGATGCGCTTCCTCAATGCCGTTTTTATTGCACTCTCTTTCTTTATTGCTAAAAATCAATTTGCTTTAATTGTCACGCTAATGTCGCTCTCCTGGGGTGCTGTAGCTGGCGCTTTTATGGCCCCCTATCTTTACGGCCTTTACTGGCCAAGAACGACCCGGGCCGGCGTCTTTGCCGGCATGTGCAGCGGCTTATTCTTAGCGGTCAGTTTGTTTTTTGTTCTGGGGCCGGCCAATTCACCAATAGCTTCTTCTGTGGCGATGCTTGTGCCATTTCTGGTAGTTCCCGCCATCAGCTTAATAACCAAAGCGCCGAGCAGACAACAATTAACTAAAGCCTTTAAAGGGATCTAATTTAGAGGACGTAGAGCATGGCAAAAAAATGCAGTACCGAACCGCCTAAAACAAAACAATGCCAAAGCTCATGATAACCAAAACCCTTAAAAAGATTTGGTTTTTTTATTGTATAGATAATGCCGCCAATTGAATAAACTAGGCCGCCGGCCATCAGCCATTTAAAACCCTCTACGGAAAGATTATTAATTAACGGCTTTAAACCAATAACGATCAGCCAGCCCATTAAAACATAGGCGGAAGTGGTCAGCCAGCGCGGTAAATTAATATAAATTGCCTGTAAGATCATCCCAGTTAACGCAATACCCCAAACCAGCCCAAACAAAGTCCAGCCCCAGCCGCCGCGCAAAGTTACCAGACAAAACGGCGTATACGTTCCGGCGATCAGTGCATAGATAGCCAGGTGATCTAATTTGCGAAAAACCTGATATTTACCGCCGGCGTTTTTGGGCAGCCAGTGGTAAAGCGTACTAAATAAATATAATAAAAAAAGTGTTGCGCCGTAAATGGCAAAAGCGGTCACCTGCCAGGCAGAAGTACTTTTAATAATTAAAATTATCATGGCGGGAATAGCGAGCACCGCGCCAATTAAATGCAACCAGCCGTTTAAAGGTTCTTTTAATTTAAGCATAAAAAAATTATAACTCTTTTTTT
>CAYUXF010000033.1:8629-9842 GCA_964448755.1 uncultured bacterium | reverse complement strand
GAATGCATATATTGCTCTTTTTTAGGGTATATATATAGTATGATATGGAGAACTTTATATGTTTAAAAAAGTTATCAATAACGGCGAAAATAACGGCGAGCTGGTCAGCTATAAAAACCAGACCGCGGAAGCAATTGACCGCATTGAGCTTTTCAGGACGATCAAATTCATTACGCAAACCTATAAATATTATCAAAAAATACCGGGCATTTATTTAATGGAGAAAAAACCCAAAAAAATTAAACGGTCAAAACTTTTTAACAATTCCATTGATGAGAACAAACGGCTTTTTTATAAAACAGTTAGCCGGATCAACCGGCAGATCTTTCTAGAGCGCGATGTCGCACTGCTTTACAATCTCAACCGCGTCTACGCCGAAAAAGCGCTGCAAATTATCCCCAAGATCGGCATTAACGGCCACGAAAAAATTGCCACTATTTTTATTGCCCAGCGCAACTACAACGATAAAATAATTATCAACAAACAGATCTTTGATCTCAACGGTTCACAGATCAAAGAGTTTGATATGCTGGCGATCAAAACCGAAAAAAGCAGTAACCGCTGGCGCGGCAACATCTTAATTGAAGATAAAAAAACGCTCAATGCCGAATGCTTTGAACAGATCTTTGGCTATCATCCTTACAAAGAGCTAAAAACAGCCCATAAAGATATTTTAAAAAACCGCCTGCTCTGCCAGCAAAATGACCTGCCGGCCATCACCGAAATTGAGATCCTTTATACCGAACTAGATCTCAATCTGACTAAATTTAAATTAGGTAAAATGCTTGTAGAAAAAGACTCGTTGGAATTAAGTCTGGAGAAATTAGCCAAACTGACCGCTGAATTTATTATTTTCAATTATCCGCTCCAACTGGCTTATAATAAGCCGCTTGAGGTTTTTTTAGAAAAAAACAACAATAAATACACTTATGACCACGAAAATAATTTATTAATTTTGGCCGGTCAGATGACCAATCGTGAAAAAAAACAACTCCTGAATATTTTTATAAAACCTGAAGAGAAAGAGATTATCAAAAAAATATTTACCGATTCCCATTTTTCTAACTTTAAAGAATTACAAGAGCAGACCGCCGTCAAAAACATCGTTTTTAC
Source organism: uncultured bacterium (assembly GCA_964448755.1). Lineage (GTDB taxonomy): Bacteria > Margulisbacteria > Termititenacia > Termititenacales > CAYUXF01 > CAYUXF01. The sequence goes on along the minus strand of CAYUXF010000033.1, from coordinate 8,729 downwards.
CAGGATACATATTAACAAAAAAACTTTGCTTAAATTTTTCTTAGATGAAACTCAGCAGACTCTGGCCGATACTTTTTTTTCCAGGATCTAGCTCAATTAA
>CAYUXF010000033.1:4722-8529 GCA_964448755.1 uncultured bacterium | reverse complement strand
TCTAAATAGTGTATAATTAGAGTATGAAAAAAATATTTTTAATTTTAGCTCTTTTATTTCTCACCGGCTGTCTGCCGCAAAAACCGCTCCTCACTTATCAAAAGACCGATATTTTGCCGGAAAATTTTCGGACCGTTCTTGTTCGCAACTACTATGAAATAACCAACCCCAATGCCATGACACTCCAGGGCAAACTCAGCTACAGCTTAAGCGTAGAAAAACGCCAGCTTTTTGCCGGCCGTTCGCAGGCCATAGAATCGCCCGGCAAAACGACCTCCTCTTTTTATGTCGATACGGTCATTGACCTGCCGGAAGCGGTCGGCAGCAGTGCTTTTTTACTGGAAGATCTGCAGAAAGGGAAAGAGAGTCTCGCCTATGAAATTAAAGGGAGTTACAGTACCTCTTTTGCCGGCATCCCTTTTGATCTGCCTCTTAACATTAAAGGCAATATTCCCTTACCTAAATTACCGGAAATAAAATTGACAGCTTTAAAAATAAAAAATCTTTCGCTCTCTTCTTTGGAACTGGCGGTTGTTGCCAATGTTATAAACAACAACAATTTTGAGCTGCCCTTAAATTATTTTATTTACAATTTAAAAATAGACGGCTTAACGTTAACAGAGAACCCTCTCCAAAAAGATACCGTTATTAACAGCGGCGGTGCTAAAGATATTGCGCTTAACCTAAAAATAGATCTCAATAAAACAGACCGCACCTTACTCGAACAAATTAAGAACGGCAGCGGCGGCTCACTCAATTTAGAAAAAATAAATTTTTAATTTAGAGCTTAGGACAGCAGTTCCTCTAACAATTGATTGACCATAGCGGGGTTGGCTTTGCCGCCGGTCGCTTTCATGACCTGCCCCACAAAAAAACCTTTTAGGGCAACTTTACCCGCCCGGTACTGTTCAACTTGTGCCGGATTTTCCTGCAGTATTTTTGCAATAGCCGCTTTTAACTCACCGCTATCGGCAATTTGTTTTAAACCGAGCTCCTCCACCAGAAGCGATGGGGCTTTGCCTGTTTCAATAATTTTAGCAACAACATCTTTGCCGATCTTGCCGGAAATAATATTGTCATCAATTAACTTGATCATCTCCACTAACAATTGCGGCGTGATCTTGCTCTGTTCCAGCGATAAGTTTTTGTCTTTCAAATAACCCAGCACCTCTGTCGTCAGCCAGTTAATTATTTTTTTATTGTCGCCAGCATAAAGAGTCAAGCATTCATCAAAGAAATCTGAGATCTCTTTGGTCAGCGTCAAAACGCCGGCGTCATAATCTGAAATACCATACTGCTCTTTGTAGCGGGTCAGCCGCTGAGCGGGGAGCTCCGGCATCTCTGACTTTATTTTTTCTATCCATTCAGCACTGACCAGCAAAGGGGGCAGATCCGGCTCCGGAAAATAGCGATAATCGTGCGATTCCTCTTTACTGCGCAGCGGCGTGGTTTCGCCACTTAAATCGTCCCAGTTTCTGGTCTCCTGTAAAATACGGCCGCCCTCTTTTAAGATTCGCTCCTGACGCCGCACCTCAGCTTTAATGGCCCGCTCTACCGCTTTAAATGAATTCATATTTTTAACTTCTGTTTTTGTGCCAAACTCTTTTTGGCCGACCGGACGCAGAGAAATATTGGCGTCACAGCGCAGCTTTCCCTCTTCCATATTGGCATCGGAAATACCGGCAAACTGCAGAATTAATTTTAGCTTTTCCAGATATTTTCTCGCCTCTTCGGCCGACCGAATGTCGGGTTCCGACACTATCTCCAGCAAAGGGACCGAAGAACGGTTAAGGTCTGAGTGCGAAGCATGCGAACCGGCAATGCCGTCGGCACCCTGGTGCACCAATTTACCGGCATCTTCTTCTAAGTGAGCTCTGGTTATGCCGATCTCTTTGACCGTACCGTCATCAAGCGTCACGCTCATTTTGCCGTAGCCAACTATCGGCAGTTCAAACTGCGAGATCTGATACCCTTTGGGTAGATCGGGATAAAAATAATTTTTGCGGGCAAAAATACTTCTCTGATTAATTTTACAGCCGAGCGCCAGACCAAAACGGAGCGCCAGCTCAACTACTTTTTTATTTAATACCGGCAAAGCGCCCGGCTGACCGGTACAAACCGGACAAATATTGCTATTGGGTTCTTTGCCAAACTCGGTAGAACAGCCGCAGAATATTTTAGTGTTTGTTTTTAGCTGGGTATGGACCTCCAGGCCAATAACCACTTCATACTTAGTCATTAGAGTTCCTTTCTTTTAAAAGCAAAGATCTTTTCTAAAGCCGCCGCCGCTCTAAATAACTGCGGTTCCGCTAAAGCGTCAGAAACCAACTGCAGACCAACCGGCAAATCCTGAGCCAGCCCGCAGGGCAGAGAAAGACCGGCATAGCCCGCCAAATTGAGCGGAATAGTGGCAATATCGGAGAGATACATACTCAAAGGATCGCCTGTTTTGGCGCCAAACTTAAACGCTACAGTCGGGCTGGTCGGCGAGAGCAAAAGATCATATTTAGCAAAAGCTTTTTTATAATCGTTCTGAATTAAAGTCCGTACTTTTTGGGCTTTTAAATAATAAGCGTCATAATAACCGGAAGAGAGCGCGTAAGTGCCGAGCATAATTCGCCGCTTGACTTCCGGGCCAAAACCTTCGTCGCGTGTGGTGCTGAACATTTCTATTAAATTTTCCGCCTCTTTATTGCGGTAGCCAAAACGCACACCATCAAAACGGGCTAAATTGGCCGAAGCCTCGGAAGTAGCTACCAGATAATAAACAGATAAGGCATGTTTAAACGAAGGCATCGAGACCTCTTCAACCAGCGCGCCGGCAGCAGTAATTTTAGCTAAAGCGGACTTGATCACTTCCTGAACTTCCGGGTCTATTCCCTCACCCATCAGCTCTTTAATAATACCGATCTTTAGCCCCTTAATGTCTTTGCCAATTTCCGCCGCATAATCGGCAATACCTGTATCTATAGATGTCATGTCTTTTTCGTCGCGGCCGGCAATTACATTAAGCAGCAAAGCGGCATCCTCTACAGTTTTTGTCATCGGGCCGATCTGATCCAGGGACGAGGCAAAAGCCACCAAGCCATAACGAGAAACAGTGCCGTATGTCGGCTTCATCCCCACAATACCGCAAAAAGAGGCGGGCTGACGGATAGAACCGCCGGTATCTGAACCAAGGGCTGCTATACATTCGTCCGCAGCAACTGCTGCCGCCGAACCGCCGGAAGAACCGCCCGGCACATGCTCAAAAGACCAGGGATTAACGGTTTTTTTAATGGCCGAATTTTCTGTTGAAGAACCCATGGCAAACTCATCAAGATTCGTCTTGCCAATAATTACCGCCCCAGCATCTATTAATTTTTGGACAGCAGTAGCTGTATATGCTGACTTATAACCTTTTAAAATTTTAGAAGCACAGGTGGTCTCTGTGCCAAGTAAGTTCATATTGTCTTTAATGGCGATCGGAATTCCTAAAACTGCGTTTTTTTCTCCGGCAGCAATTCTGGCATCAGCTTTTTTTGCCTGTGCTAAGGCGTTTTCTTTTAATAAAGAGAGATAGGCGCCAATTCCCTCTTCTTTTTTTTCTATTTGAGCAAAAACCGCTTCGGTTAACTGAACAGAAGAAATCTCTTTGTTTTGTAATTTTTCCTGTGCTTCTTTAATTGTTAATCTATTCATTTTTTTACCTTTTTGAGATGAAAAGACAAGCTTTTCACTCACTATATTTTAAAATTTATTGAGAGGAGAGCTTGTCTCTCAACCTCTGAATTGTTGTTATATAATCTTAGGCACAACAAAGCTGGT
>CAYUXF010000033.1:0-4622 GCA_964448755.1 uncultured bacterium | reverse complement strand
GTGATAACACCTTGTTTTAGTTCACCGGCCAGCGGACCGCGCATCAGTTCATTGAGAACAAAGCCTATTTTTTCACCCAGCGGCGCCGCGGCAGAATTAAACTCGCGCTTAAAGGGCAGTAGCTTTTCATTGCGGTAAAAATAAACATAGAGCGCATCATCTTCGCCGGCATTCTTTTCCAGCAAAACCAGCGCGCCAAAGATCACCAGCATAACTATTAAAAATAAACCAAAAAAAATAACCAGTTTTTTTAACATTTTAATTAGCCGCGGCGGCCTCACTAACAGAAGCAGTTTCTGCTAACGGTTCAGGCGCCTTGACCGGAGCCGGCTTGGGCGGGTTAATAATATTTTCCAGCCTTCTAATATTGGCGGCAATTTCTTTATTGCCCGGCATTAACAGTTGTGCAGAATTTAAAGATTCCAGCGCCTGTTTTAACTGCCCGGTTTGCGCTTGCGCCTGGGCCAGTAAAATATAATTTTTGGGGTTGTTTGGCTGTAATAAGATCAAGCGCCGGTAAACAACTTCCAGATTGCGCCAATCTTTCTTTAGATATAAAGCCCGGCCCAGAATTTCAAAAGCGGTCACATTATTTTTATCTATTTTGGCTTCTTCCATGTACTCTAAAATAGCGGCATCTAAGTTGCCCTGCATTTCATAAATGCGGCCGAGCTGTAAATGAGCGTTAGGGAAAGTCGGCTTTTTCTCAAAGATCATTTTATACATCGCTATCTGCTGTTCAACATCGCCGCGGCGGCGGTAAATATCGGCCATATTAAAATAAGCCTCGGCAAAGCGGTCATCAATAGTCAGCACATGCTGATATTTTTTGAGCGCATTGTCAAAATCTTCCTGCTGATGATACAAATAGGCCAGCGCCATTTGAAAAAGGGCGTTATTGGGATCAAGTCCTGCCGCATAGTTAATTTTCTCATCTCTTTTTTTCAGCCACTCCTGGCTTTCATCCGGTGTCTCGGCCACGGTTGCATATAATTTATAAACTTCACCCAGCCGGTTATGATACCAGGGGTTCTGCGGCGATATTCTTAAACACTCCAAGTAAATATCTTCCGCTTTTTTAATATACGCTATTTTTTCCGCCCGCTCAGCAGCAGCGGAAGCTTTGTCTTCATATAATTTACCAAGCTGAACATGGTAATGAGTTTCCCAGGGGGCCAGTTTAACAGCCTGACTAAATTTATCTATGGAAACATCGATCTTTTTTTGCGCTTGAGCATTATAGGCCTCGCGAAAACGAAACTCCGCTAAAAAAGGGATAAACGAACGATAAACCAAAAAAGCTGATGCCAAAAGAATAACAACTATTTTAAGAATATCAGCTGCCGAATATTTTTCTTTTTGTTCTGTCTCCATCAAATAGACCCCCGCACCTTATTATTTTTTAAACCGCTTATTCAGTTCCTGCGCGATATCGCTTAATTTTACACCCTGTTCATACATTAAGACCAACAAATGATAAAAAAGATCGGAGATCTCATAAGTGAGTTCCTCTTTGTTTTTATTCTTAGCGGCAATAATAGTCTCGGCCGCCTCTTCACCGACTTTTTTACAGATCTTATCGGTCCCTTTGTCTAATAAATAATTAGTATATGAGCCCTCTTGCGGATTTTCAGACCGTTCTTTGATCACTTGATAAATATCTTCTAGTATTTCCATTTCTGCACCTATTCTTTATTTATTTTATTGTGAAAACAGCTCCGTGCTCCGGTGTGGCAGGCAATCCCGCCGATCTGTTCCACTTTAATTAAAAGCGCATCGCCATCACAATCATAAAAAATTTCTTTTACTTTCTGAAAATGACCGGAACTTTCTCCCTTATGCCAAAATTTTTTTCTTGAACGTGAGTAAAACCAGGTTTCGCCGCTTTCAATGGTTTTTTGCAGGGACTCCTTGTTCATATACGCCAGCATTAAAACCGCACCGTCTTTAAAATCTTGAACGATCACGGGCAATAAACCATCTTTATCAAATTTTATCTGCTCTAACATCTTTAAATTATATCATCTTAGCGGGCTGGGCAATAGTTTCCAGAACGCTCGTCCACAAACGTCCTTCCGGATTGATCTTTTTTCTAGATCTTGTCACTAGCTCTACAGGCAAATGCACATAATGGTCATTGCGAAAACCAACTACCATATTGGTCTTGCCAGCCATGCCGGCATGAACAGCATTTTGACCGAGCATTAAACAAAAAGCGTTATCGTCCGCGGTAGGGACTACCGAACGGATCAGATAGCTGGGGTCAATATACTTAACATTTACTTCCATGTTAATAGAATTAAAATATTCTTTTATTTTTTCTTTAAGAAAAAAACCAATATCTTTTAAACGCTTATTGCCAGAAGCATCGGTCTGTTTCTGCTCTTCATTGATCAGGTCTTGCCCGGCACCTTCGGCCACCACAATAACCGCATGTTTTCTCTTGTGCAGTCTTTTCTCCAGAACATTTAACAGACCGTTGGTCCCCTCTAAAGCAAAGGGAACTTCCGGCACAAAACAATAATTAACAACAGGAGCGGAAAGCGTAGCATAAGCGGCAATAAAACCAGACTCACGCCCCATTAACTTAACCAGGCCCACTCCGTTAGGCGCGCCTTTGGCCTCAACGTGCGCCGAGTAAATCGCTTTTTTGGCCTCCTGGACAGCTGTCTCAAAACCAAAACTCCGCTCAATAAAAGCAATGTCATTATCTATAGTTTTGGGAATACCGATCACCGAAATCTCTGCACCGCGCTTTTTAATTTCGCGCGCCAGATCTTTAACGCCGCGCATGGTGCCGTCGCCGCCAACAGCAAAGAGCATATTGATCTCTAGTTCCTGCAGATAATTAACCATTGTCGGGACATCCTGCGGCCCGCGCGAAGAACCGAGTATCGTTCCGCCCAGCTCGGTAATGCTATCAACAATATCGGGATAAAGCTTCATCGGCTGCAGACAATATTCTGGGTTCAAGCCCTGGTAGCCGTTGCGGAAGCCGTAAACACTGTTAATGCCATAATAAGTATACGCTGTCATGACAATTGAGCGAATAATAGAATTAAGGCCAGGACAAAGCCCACCGCAGGTAACGATCCCTATTTTAGTTTTTTTGGGATCAAAAAAAAGTTTTTCACGCGGACCGGCTAATTCAATAGAAGGAATTTTTTCACCATTTTTAATATAATAGTTCAGCTCCTGTTCATGGGCATGAAAAAGTATTCTGTTACTATCCTGAACAAAACTACCTACACCGCTGCTTTTCTGGTTTTTGATCTCAGCTTTGCCAAGTGTCTCTATTTTAAAATCGGAATATTTTACGTCTGTACCATCCATGCGCTATATTATATATATAAAAATAATTTTATAAAGTAGTATTTTTATGTATAATTCAGCTGTTTTTGTCAGGCGGGCTTAGCTCAGTTGGTAGAGCATCAGCTTCCCAAGCTGAGGGTCGAGAGTTCGAACCTCTTAGCCCGCTCCAAAATTACAACAAAAAAGGACAGCTTACGCTGTCCTTTTTTTATTTATTATCTTCCTGCAGATTATTTTAAATAAACAGGTCTTGCTTTGTAATGAGTATGCAATAGTTTATGTGATTTAGCGCTCAGCGGTTTTTCTAAAAACTCCTCATAAACCTTTTGGATCATCGGGTTTTCATGCGACATTCTCAACTGACAATCCTTATCATCCTGATAAAGACCGGCAGCTCTCTTAACGCGCAGATCATCGGTAGAACCGTAAGGCTGACCGCCGCCGCCAACGCAGCCGCCCGGACAAGCCATTACTTCAATAAAATGATAAGGAAGTTCTTCGCCTTTTTCTTTGGCCTCACGCACTTTATTAATAACATGTTCTACATTGCTCAAACCATGCGCTACAGCTATTCTGACCTTGGTACCTTTAATATCTATCTCCGCCTCTTTAATGCCTTCTAAACCTCTGGTCTGTTCAAAATCAACAGCTTTGAGATTTTCACCAGTCACAAAGTAATAGGCGGTACGTAAAGCCGCTTCCATAACACCACCAGTCGCGCCAAAAATTGTACCGGCACCGGTATAGTCACCTAAAAGGTGATCCGGCTCTTCATCTGGCAGATTTTTAAAATCAATACCGGACTGTTTGATCATTCTGGCGAGTTCCCTGGTAGTTATTGCCACATCAACATCCTGAAAACCGGAACAAGCCATCTCTTCTGATCTGGCAACCTCATATTTTTTGGCAGTACAAGGCATAATAGAAACAGAAAAAATATCTTTTGGCGCAAGTTTTTTCTTATCGGCATAATAAGTTTTTGTTAAAGCGCCCAGCATCTCCTGCGGCGATTTACACGAGGAAAAATGCGCGATCATGTCAGATTCATATTTTTCCATAAAATCTACCCAGGCCGGACAACAGGTAGTGATAAGCGGCAGCGGCCCTTTTTTATGAGCAAAGCGTTCTACAAACTCACTGGCCTCTTCCATAATAGTAAGGTCCGCGCTGAAATTGGTATCAAAAACAGCGTGAAAGCCGATCCTTCTTAAAACAGCATATAATTTTTTAGTTAAGTTAGTCCCCGGCTCTAAGCCAAAGGCCTCACCTACAGCCACACGGACAGCCGGCGCGATCTGCACAACGCAGTG
>CAYUXF010000032.1:10410-16597 GCA_964448755.1 uncultured bacterium | reverse complement strand
TTGGCAACACCGGCCAAAGCGTAAAACCCGGAATCGATCGGCACTATCGCATGACTGGAAGCCAATAAAGAGTTGATCGTCAAAAGCCCCAGCGAAGGTGGACAGTCAATAACGATCTTATCATACTGAGCTTTTACTTTAGCCAGGACCGCCGAAAGCCTTAACTCTCGACCATCTTTACCCGCCAAGGCTTGCTCAAAAACAGAGAGCACTACATTAGCTGGCGCGACCTCAAAGCGCTTGGAAAGCTTTACAACAATATCAGAAAATTTAACTTTATTATTATTGGCGCTTAAGAGATCAAACATTGATCTTTTAAGTTTATCAGGATTGATCCCCAGCCCAAGTGTCGCGTGACCTTGCGGGTCCATATCCACCAACAAAACACGATAACCCTTTTTAGCAAAACCGGTGGCAAGATTAACCGCAGTAGTTGTTTTGCCACAGCCACCTTTTTGATTAATAACAGCAATTATCGCCATCTTTTTCCTTCCCGGAGAAAAGCAACAGAGATCCCCCACTGCCAGAGAGTATAGCAAAAGAGATTTTGCTTAGCAAGAAAAAAGCTCTTTTTTTAGCAAAGATACAGAAAAAAAACTAATCAAGAATTTTTTCTAGTTTTTTAATGTCTTTCATCAGGTCATCAAAAACATCGGTGCGCAGACATTGGCCACCGTCACACAGGGCATGGGCAGGATCGCTATGTACTTCAATGATCAGACCGTCAGCGCCAGCTACAATAGCCGCTTTACTCATGATCGCTACATAGTCCCAGTAACCGAGCGCATGTGAAGGATCAACAACTATCGGCAAATGCGATTTCTTTTTAACTACCGGAATAGCGGAAAGATCGAGCGTATTTCTGGTATAAGTTTCAACAGTCCTGATGCCGCGCTCACAAAGAATTACATTGGGGTTACCTTCCGCTAAAATATATTCAGCGGCCATCAGCCACTCTTCAATAGTTGCGGACATTCCTCGCTTTAAAAGAATCGGCTTATTAATTTTGCCAACTTCTTTTAAAAGTGAGAAATTCTGCATATTGCGAGCACCTATTTGAATAATATCTGTATATTTAGCAACCAGCTCAACGGTCTTAGTATCCATAACTTCAGTAACTATCGCCAAACCTGTTTTCTCACGAGCTTCCGCCAGGTATTTTAACCCCTCTTCACCAAGGCCCTGAAAAGAGTACGGCGAAGTTCTCGGCTTGTAGGCACCGCCGCGTAATACTGTTGCGCCAGATTTTTTAACAGCTTCCGCTATTTTAAACAACATCTCTCTATTCTCTACGGTACAAGGGCCAGCCATTATTACCGGTTTATTTTTACCGCCAATCTTAACTCCATTATTTAAAGTTACTACCGTATCTTCCGGATGCATCTCGCGCGCCGCCATTTTATAGGGCTTACTAATATGAACTATTTCCAAAACATCGGCCATATTTTCAACTATAGATTGATCGACTTTGCTTTTATCACCAACCACGCCAATAATTGTTCTCTCTACGCCCTGATTGACCTGCGTTTTTAGACCAACTTCACGAATAAAATCTATGACTTTTTTAATATTTTTTTCTTCCGCATTATGTTTCATTACTACTATCATTTAAATTATTCTCCTCTTTTTTATATTACTTAAAATTTATACCAGATCGGGCCTTAAGACCGCCGCATCTTCAAGATACTGCGGAAAAATATCTTCTTGTTTTTTGTCTGTATTAAATGTCAAAAGCACTCTTAAACATTTAGGCAGCGAACCAGGCACGTCAATTTCGTAAGAGCAGAGCATCGGCACTAAATTCCAGCCCAGTTCTCTGGCCGCTACAGCAGGAAACTCCGCATTAAGCTCTGCCGTCACACTAAAAAGAATCGAGACGATATCTTCTTTGGCTATCTTGTTTTTGTCAACCAGATTGAGAAGCAAACGAGTGGTAGCCGCCAAGATTTCCTGCTTATCATTATTTTTCACAGTAATAGCACCGCGAACCGCACGACAACTCATCTTAGAATGCCACTCCTATCGCCAGCTGCGCTTCTGGTGTACCCGGAAAATTGCCATAATGTTCCACAAAAATATGCTGAACGCCAACTGCCGGCTCAATAAAAACAGGCCCCAGTGTAAAAGGAAAGCCGATCATAGCATACGCCCCTTCGGCAACAATTTTTTCGCCTATCGGCAAATTATCACCAAAATAAACACTGCCATCAACATCTAAATTTATCCGCTGTGTGCCGACATGAATTATTGGTCTAAACAAAAAACCAATAAAAGGGAGACTGCTCAACCCTGGTGCATTGAGTTTAAGATAAGCCCCTACGCGTGTGGAAGCGGCCGTAAAATCTCCTTCATAAGGGACTTCCAATTTAGTATCTTCATCTTTATAAGAACCCTTGACTGTTGTTTTAGGAAAACTGTAAACCATGCCCTCTACCCCCAGCTTCATGATTACAGGAATTACCGGCATATCAAGTCCGGCACCATAACCATAGCCCAGAGAAGCGACCTGCCCTTGTACTTTAAACAGAGCCTGCGCCGAAGAAAACAGTAACAAAACTAAAAGAGTGCTGAGCATTATTTTTTTCATGTGCTACCTCCTAATAAACTTAAAAAACTCTGCCAACTAAGACAGGCAGGAATTATATATAATAGTAACAAATAATTAAAGGAATTATTCCAAAACCGGCTTAAAAATGTTTTAATTAACACATGACTAAACAAAATAAAAAAATTCTGATCATTGATGATGAAAAAACGCTCCGCCTGCTCATGCGCAAATTCTTAGAGCTAGAGGGGTTTGATGTCAGCGAAGCAGCTGATGGCGCCGAAGGGCTTAACCGCGCACGCGAAATCAAGCCGGACCTTATTTTACTGGATGTCCAGATGCCCAAGATCACCGGCTATCAGGTCGACCAGGAATTGGCGGCCGACCCGGCCTTACAGAAAATTCCAGTAGTTTTAGTTACCGGCACATCACAAGTGGTTGGCGACGGCATTAAACTAGCAACACACGCCAAAGGGAAACTGGCTAAACCGTTCGGCAAAGAACAGCTAATAAATAAAGTTAACCAGTTTTTGCAGTAGTTTTTTTGAATTTTTTATAGAACTCACTGATCAAATAAAATGAACCGGCAACAATTATCACGCCATTGGGTCCGGCGCTTTTAACAGCAGTTTTATAGGCTTCCGCTACATTTTTTTTTGCTTGAATATTTTTAATGCCACAATTGCCAGCAATTTTTAAAATTTCAGCAGCCGTATAAGCCTCTTTAGTTTTAAGATTAACCGCAATAATTTCATCAACAAAAAAATCTATCGCTTTGAGCGCAGCAACCAGATCCTTGCGTTTTAACATCCCTAAAATAAAGATCTTTTTTTTGAAGCGATAATTACTGCGCACCACTTTAATTGTGTTTTTAATACCCTGCGGATTATGCGCGACATCAAGTACTGTCAGCGGCTTCTCGGAAAAAACCTCGGTCCGGCCTGGTATCACCGTGCGCGCAATACCATTGAGCATTAAACGGCGGGGAATATAAATATTGTATTTCATTAAGAGCTGTAACCCTTCAATAACTAAGGCCGCGTTATAGCGCTGATAGTCGCCGAGCAAAGCCAGGTTCTGCTTAATGGGATGCGTAACTATTTTAATATCGTTCTCCATTTTTTCCGTCACACCCATAATAACTTTAAGAACTTCAGGATCTTGTTCTGCAACAACGACCGGCACCCCTTTTTTGATAATCCCCGCTTTTTCATAAGCTATCTTGCTCAGACTATCGCCTAAAACAGCCTGATGATCAAAACTGATCGGAGTAATGATCGTCAGAATAGATTTACAGACATTGGTAGAATCATAGCGTCCGCCAAGGCCAACCTCCATAACAGCCACATCAACATTTTTTTCTTTAAAATATAAAAAAGCCATCGCGGTCAAGATCTCAAATTCCGTCACGCCTTGCACCTTTTTAGCTGCCGTATAGACCACACTAAAAAGACGGGCAAAATCACTATTGGAGATCTCCTTGCCGCTAAATAAAAAACGTTCATTATATTTTAAAATATGCGGTGAAATAAAAGTACCGACCATATAGTCACAGGCAATTAAAGCGTTTGATGTCATATAGGTAACCGAACCTTTGCCATTGGTGCCGGCAATATGAATGACCGGAATACTTTTTTCCGGATTACCTAAAATTTTTAATAACGCGCTGATCCGCCTCAAGCCCGGTTTTATTCCGGCTGTCCGGACATAATTATTTAACTCGGCAATAGCTTGTTTATAATCCATTTATTTTTGTGTAATTAATATTATCAACAACCGCCTTAGTAGTTTTATTAATAAATTGTGTTACTTTTTTGACCGCTTCTTCAGCCGTATCAACTACTTCATATAATTTGAGATCGGTCTTATCAATTAGTCCGTTTCCAGTCATCTCTTTTTCAAAAAAAGTCAAGATCGGCCGCCAAAAATCAACGCCCACCAAAATAATTGGAATTCTGTTCATTTTTCTGGTTTGAATAAGTGTAATTGTTTCAAACAACTCATCAAAAGTGCCAAATCCGCCGGGCATAATAATGATACCTTTGGCATACTTTAAGAACATTACTTTGCGGATAAAGAAATAATGGAAATGTTTAACGCGGTCGAGAAAACTATTGGGCTTTTGTTCGTGCGGCAGTTCAATATTTAAACCAATTGAACGGGCGCCGTTTTTTCTGTTCTTAGATTCACTGGCACCTTTATTAACAGCTTCCATTAAACCGCCACCACCGCCAGTAATGACCGAGATCCCGCTTTCGATCAATAAACGACCGATCTCTTCACCAAGCTTATAATATTTACTGCCCGGTTTAGTACGCGCTGAACCAAAAACAGAAACAGAAGCGCCCGCTGTGGCCATGAACTCCACGGAACTGACAAACTCTGACTGCACCCTTAAAGCGCGCCAGCTCTCTGAATTTAAAAAAGAATTTTTCATTTATATAACTCCCCCTGCCAAAAGCTTGAGAAATTATACTATATTTATCCGGAGGAAAAAATTAAAGTTTTAGGCTGATAAAAACTTTTTTAAAATTTTCAATACTGCCGTATTTATGAATAATATATTTCTTAGCACCGGCTATTTCAGCTTCAGAGAAAATATAGTCTTTCTTAATATTCCGAATATTATTAACATCTTTTGGAATACAAGCTTGCTCCTGCAAACAAGTTATAAAAACAATAACCTCCTCCAGTTTCGTCAGCTTTGTATATGCTTTAGCTTGATCAATAATAAAATTTCTGCCGGAACGAATATAGGGATGACGAGCAGAAAATTCGCGGTCAAAAATCTTCTCTGCATCGCGCGGCAGTTTTTTAAAATCAAAAAGATTTAAATTCAGTTCCCAGAAAGCATCCATTAAAACCTTAACATAAGAACCGTTCCAATAAGGTGCCGAACGAAGGTTAAGCGGCTCGCGACCAAAGACAATATCAAAATATTTATTATAAGCAATGTTTTTTAATGCCGGAACTTTTCCCAGTATCTTTTTGTCATTAATGATCAGTTCTCTCGAATTTGCCACCTGCAACAATAATTCTTTAGCGCGGTCAAAATCACCGGAACAATAGCTCTTTTTAAAACCCTTGATCCGATAAAACGCCATCTCCCTAATAATTTGAATGCCGTAAAGAATACCATCAGAAAAAGCTATTTTATCTTCACCAAAAATATTTTTTTTGATCTCAACATATTTCTTGTCCGGGGAAAAAACTAGATTATCTACTATTAAAAAAATCTCCTGTTTTAAAGCCGCTACTTTCAATGATAACATTTCTAATTACTCCTGCTATTTTAATACTTTGTCGTTAATTAAAAAAAAACGTTGCAGTTTAGAACTTAAAATCCTGTTGGCGCAGAGCCTCATAGAGAACGATACTAACCGAGTTTGCCAGATTGATTGAACGGACATTATTCTTGTCTATTGGAATAGTGATCGCACTTTGTGGCTGAGCAAAGATCAGATCCTCCGGCAAGCCTTTGGTCTCTTTGCCGAAAAGCAAATAATCATCGGCCAGATATTTTACATCGGTATATTTTAATTTGGCTTTAGTTGAAAGATAAAATAACCGCTTATCTTTATTGGTCGCCAAAAACTCTGCCAAACCCGGCCATTTCACCAGTTTAACTTTATCCCAGTAATC
>CAYUXF010000032.1:6596-10310 GCA_964448755.1 uncultured bacterium | reverse complement strand
GAAAGATCATCAGTTTTAACCAACCAGCTCATAAAACCGCCGGCAAAAGAATCTCCCGCACCTGTCGGATCTTTGACCATTTCTAAGGGATAAGCAGTAGCAAAAAAAGTATCATTTTGAGAAACCAGCAAAGCGCCGTGTTCACCTTTTTTAATAATAATGTTTTTACAACCATGCGAAATCAACTGACGAGCACCTTTCAGTACATTTTGTTCGCCGGTCAGTTGTTTGATCTCTGCATCATTGATCAACAAAACATCACACTTAGCTATTGTTTTTAAAAGCGCCTCTTTTTTACTGGTGATCCAAAAATTCATCGTATCCATGGCGATCAGTTTTGGATTCTTGATCTGCGGCAAAACTTTTAATTGCAATTCCGGATCAATATTGGCCAAAAAAACATACTCACTTTCCTGATATTTTTCCGGCAGTTCCGGATCAAATTCCAGCAAAACATTGAGATCGGTCTTTACCGTATTAGCCTGATTCATATCGCCCTCATAAAAACCCTGCCAAAAAAAAGTTTTGCCGCCCTCAATGACCTTAATACCTTCTGTGTCTATTTTTCTCTCCTGTAAAAGCCGCAAATTTTCCTGTTCAAAATCCTCGCCGATAACACTGACCAAATTGACCGGCGTCAAAAAAGAGGCGGCAAAAGAAGCGTACATGCCGGAGCCGCCTAAAATTCTCTCTTTGGCACCATACGGTGTTTTAATAGAGTCATACGCCACTGTACCGATGATCAATAAATTAGCTGTCATTTTTTATCCTTTTTTATAGTTTATTCCGCGGTTTCCAGCACAACACTTAACTGTGTAACTTTAGGTGAAAAAACAACTTTTTTGCCGCTAAACTCGATCTTTTCACCATCGGCGGCCGCGCTTTTAATATTAAATGGAAGGTTCCATTCTATCTCTTGCGGCAATTTAGCAAATTTATTTTTTAATTTTAATGTTACGTTCTTTTTAGTTTTAAATTCTATTTCGTAATTAATTAAACCAAAGTATGACGGTGCTTTCTCCAATTTAATTTTATTTCCAGCTTTGACCCATTCTTTGGGCAATACCGGCGTAATTACCAGATTATCGTTCTCTTCAAAAAATAAAATATTTCGGATCAGCAAAATAAAATCTGCCGCAGCCCAGCCATGATGACCGTCACCAATACAACCGCCCAAAGTACGAGGATGAATAGCTTCCGGCCAGCAATTAGTTGAAGAGGCTACCGACAAGATCCAATTCAAAACATCTATAGCTTTCTCAGAGCGCTGACCAAGATAACACTGCGCCACATGCATAGTTAAATAACTGCCGTAGCCGGCATGATTAACATCATGAAAAAAACCGCCTTTAATAAAGCACTTTTCCTGCAAAAAATTAACCGTATTGACCAAGCGCAGATCATTGGGGTCATATAAACGGCAAGGATAATAAGACGCTAAACAGCCGACAGCGGCAGAATCCATCCGGCGGCTCGGCGAGATCGGCATGATCGGTTTTTTTAATTTTTCTTCGGCGTAATCGAGCGAGTCATTTAGACTCTTTTCCAGCTGGCGATAATAACCGCGAAAACGCTTACCTCTTTTACCGAGTGTTTCACCGGCGTAAATGGCATCGCGCAAACCGGTCAAAGACCAGAGATCATCCCAGTAATAATAATCATTGAGACCAAAATGTTCGGCAGAAAGTCCTGGCGGCATCAGCCCTTTATAGCCACGCGAAAACTTAAGATTAGAAGTGCGCTTGCTGTTGATCCATTTAGCACCGCGTGAAATATTATGATAAACATCTTTCAAAAAAGTTTCATTTCTGGTCAAACGATAATGTTCCACTAAAGACCAGATCGCCTGACCGGTAGAATCCCATTCCCCTTTTTGCGAGAGAAAAAAGCCGCTGGCCAGCTGACGTTTTTTATAAGTAGAGAGTATCCGCTCGGTCTCCTGATGATAACCCAATTTGTCGAGCGCGTTTAACAAATAAGCTGCATCGCGAAACCAAAAATGGTGGTAAGTAGCCGGCCCCGGCGTAATATAGTCGCCATCATAAAACAACAGCATAAACGCCTTGTTGGCCGCAAAAGCGCTCTGCACTTTTTGGTCGGGAAGGCTGACCTGCAGGCCATCCTTTAGTTTCTCCTGCCAGCGATCTTTTTCCTGCGCCAATAATTTATCGTAATCGAGTTTTTTTATTTTTTCAGCGATCAGCTGTGTTTTTTTATCGTTCTTATATTTTTTTACCAAATTGGGATCCGCCGGCAATCTGATCTCAAAAACTGCCCGCTGGCCAGGCTTTAAGTTTAAATTATAGACGGCAATACCAGTTGCCATACCAACCCGCGAGGTGCCACTCACCTCACTGCCATTATTGGTAGCATTATCAAAAAAATGTTTACAATCGCCGTCGGAAAGATGTGATGTCAAAAGCCCGTCCGGCCGCTTCATTAAAACAGCGCCCAGTCGGCCATTAACAAAAACACGGCCATCGGCAGTATATAAAATACTCTTAATTAGCGAGACACCTTCCGGGTTATACGGGCGGACGGCAAAAGCAAAGCGTTCATCTGTTAAAGTTTTTTTAGTAATATTTTTGACCTCTACTCGCTGAAAAACAAAATCACCGGCAAAGGTATTGGCCACAAAATTAGTAGAGGTTACTTCCACTGTTTTATTGATCTTGTATTTAGTGCAAACTATCGGCAGATCATCCACTAAAAACTGTTCCAGCTCGTCGTCTTGTTTAGCGGGCGAATAAACATGCTCGCCGCTTTTGATCCAGTTATCTAAAGACCAGCCAAAAGCTACCGGGGTTAAAAGACCGCGCGGATCGACTATCGGTTCATATTCGGCATTAAGCGTGCCAATAGCGGTCCAGTTGCGATACGTCGTATTAATACTGGCCGGCGTAAACCCGCGGGCACTAAAGGCATTGTATTTGGCATAAAACTGCCGGCCGATCCAATACGGCCAGATCCAGTCCAGATTAGTTGAAACAACAAAGCGGGTAAAAAAACCGCGCGCCAGGTTAGTGGCATTAAAATCAAATAGATTTTTTGGAAAAGGCTCGCCGGAATCGTAGCCAATAGACAGAAAAGAATTAATGAACTCCGAGACCTCTTTTGGCACACCGGTTAGGCGCAACGCTTTAGATATTAAATATTCTTTTACTTTTAGTTTCATCTTTTGAACTCCCTCGCGCGAATTATAGCTTAAGAAAACATAAAATGCGACAATACATTGAGATAGCGTATTATAAAACAACTACCCCTAAAATACATTTTACAATAGCAAATATTGGCAATATCTACATTTTTTCATACAATATATTGTATGAAAAGAGAATTAGAACAACAATTATTGATCTGGAAACAACAAAAACAGCGAAAACCATTGCTTTTAGAAGGAGCCAGACAAACCGGAAAAACTTATTTATTAAAAAAATTTGCAGAAAATTTTCCGCAAAATTTCTATTTTGATTTTACCAGAGAAAATCAATTAAAGCTGGTTTTTCAAGAAGGGCTTGCCCCGGCACAAATTATTGAACGACTTTCTGTTTATAAAGAACAGCGGATAGATCTTACCAAGACGTTACTGATTTTTGATGAAATTCAAGAATGCCCCCAGGCACTGACTTCATTAAAATATTTTCATGAAGAATATCCTGGCGCTTATATTTGTGCTTCAGGTTCTTTTTTAGGAATGGGTCTTTCTGAAACAAA
>CAYUXF010000032.1:0-6496 GCA_964448755.1 uncultured bacterium | reverse complement strand
GCGCTTATATTTGTGCTTCAGGTTCTTTTTTAGGAATGGGTCTTTCTGAAACAAACTTTCCTGTAGGTAAAGTTGAGAGATATCGTTTGTTTCCGCTTACTTTTAAGGAATTTTTAACCGGAACAGAACATGCTTATTTACAAAAACAGCTTAATGAAATTACTTTAAATAATTTTGTTTCTGCTGTTTTGCACGAAAAACTTTGGGAACAACTTAAGTTTTATTTTATTACCGGAGGGCTGCCGGAAGCAGTAATGTTGTTAAATCAACATCGCCAAGATTTGCCGTTGGCCTTTAAACAAATCCGCCAATATCAAAGGACCATGGTGGATAGCTACCTTGATGATATTGCTAAACATTCAGGCAAACTGAAAGCACTAAAAATAGCTGCTGTTTTTAAAGATGTGCCGCTCCAGCTTGCTCGTCGGCATGATGGACCAAACAAATTTGTTTTTAAAGATGTTTTACCGGCCAATTCTCGTTACGAACAACTGGAGGCGCCTATAGAATGGCTAATTAAAGCCGGACTGATCCATAAAACGTATGTCTGCCACAAAGCGGAACTGCCGCTGGCTGCCTATTGCGACAAAAACAAATTTAATCTTTTTTTATTTGATATTGGTATTCTTGGTGCGATGGTCGATCTTGAACCCAATGTAATTTATAATTATAAGTACGGCGAATACAAGGACTACTTTGCCGAAAATTTTGTTTTAAATGAACTTTTGGCGGACTGCCCGCATGTTGGCTTTTATAACTGGCAGGAAAATACGGCAGAGATAGAATTTTTAACTGCGGTTGCCGATCAACTGTTGCCCATAGAAGTAAAGGCTGGCCAGAATAGCCGTGCCAAAAGTTTAAGATCGTTTATTGAGCGTTATCATCCGCCACAGTCTGTGCTGTTATCCGCTTTGCCTATGCAGCAAACAGCTTCCGGCCGCTGGCATTTACCGCTGTTTTTAGCCGGAAAACTACGTGAACTATTTTATGCCACATAATCACACTACAATTAATTGATTTACAAACAAAATAATTTTTTTATTTTCTTGTTAATTTCTAATTGTTGATCTTTTGGCAAAACACCAATCTTTCGTTTAATTATTGTTGTAGAAACAGTTAACATTCTGTCAAACAAATTGCCGGCCGAACTTTACTGCTTTTTAAATCATCAAAAGGGAACGATACTAAAACAATATCAAACTTCATGCTTTAAATTTTTGACCATCTTTTAAAGAATAAAGCTCAGGCTCTTGCTCCAAAAAACTTAATACTTCATTGTTTGCGGCCGCTTTCAACCACAACTGCTCATCCATTTCAACAACTTGATCTTTTTGAATAGACAAAGGATGCAAGATCATTTCAAGTTGCATCCCCTTAAACTGACGCAATGAACTTTTATCTTTCTGTGAAATATTTAATTTACCATCTTTATCAATTCTTATTTTAAATTTAAGATCTTTCATAAAATTTAGTTTAACATAAATAAACTTTAGCCTTCAATATTTTTTATTTTTATCTTTCAAGAGCGGGAAAGATAAACTTTCCGCTCAATTTTTCTTATGAATTATGAGGGGAGAGCTTGTCTCTCCTGCTCTTGCAATATTTAATCTCAAATTGCAACTATTGTATTTTTTTTAATCTTTGACTGTTGTTCGATCATTTTAACAACAATGCAGGAACTAAGGCTGAACTTTCCCATTTAACGCTCTGAAATATTTTGCATTGATCAAAGAGACTACAAAATATTCAGGATAAACAATAGACAAACTGTTTATCCTTGCCTTGAATTAAGACACAGATTCAGAAAGGGATGATCTCACGACCCGAAAACCAATGTTGTTGTTGCGATTAGCAGGATCGTTGTTGTTAGCATAACCTACACGTAAGTTATTATTAGCCGCACTATTGTTATAGTTGCCGCCACGCAAAACACGGTTAGAGCGATGTCCTTAATCCCTTTGCTTGAAAATAAATTTTCAAGCGGTGCGGTTGTTGCGGGACAAGCCCGCAACAACCGCACAAACCAAACCAAAATTTCAAAGACCAAATTCCCAAAAACCCCAAGCACCCAAAAACCAAATCCCAAGTGTACCTAATTTAAAGTTCTCACGACCCGAAAACCAATGCCGTTGTAGCGATCAGCAGGATCGTTGATGCTAGCAAAACCTACACGTAAGCCATTATAAGCCGCATTAAGGCTATAGAAGCCGCCACGCAGAACACGGTAAGAGCCGGATGAATCGTAACACCATTCATAGACGTTACCCGCCAGGTCATATAACCCGAGCGCACTGGCAGACTTTAACCCAACCTCGTGTGTCTTACTGTTGCTGTTCCCGCTATACCAGCCTATGGTATTTAAAATTGTTGCATTATTATAGTCAGTATTAGCATAACCTGCCGGCAAACCGGCATATGGTCCATAGGTATCATGTGTCGGGTCATACCCACCGGCAGCAGCCCACTCACCGGCAAAGCCTTGCCACTCGGCACTCGTCGGCAGCCGCCAACCGTTGCCGCCCAGAATAGTTACGGTCGTGCCCTCTATATGATAATATGGAGCCAAGCCTGTCTCGGCAGAGAGAGCATTACAAAACGCCACAGACTCATACCAGTTAACTTGCTCGACCGGCCTTAACTCCTGTATCTCACCACTGTCGGGGTTACTGGTAAAATAGCTGGGGTTCGTACCGATAACATCAGTATATAATTCCTGAGTGACTGAATATTTGGCTATTGCTAATTCTTCACCGTTAGCAGGGTTTGTTGCCACAACTAAATTACTCAAAAGATGAAGTATCCCAGCTGTATATCCTGTGCCACCACCTGCACCGTCACCATCAATTGTAATAGTATAACTAGCAGTTACCGTATCACTGGCAGCGATAGTCATTTCAAACCAAACAGCATTTTCTGAGGCACTGGTGGCATTGTTATCTTTTGCACCTTTCCAGACCCAGGCTTGCGCTCCAACTACAACCGGTGTATCGGTATAATAAAGATGGCTGTCATTAGGGATAACATCATATAAATTAATACTGGTAGCTGTTGCTTGACTATTGTTCCTAATAACAATATTAAATGTGATCTTAGAACCCGGCGGCAATTCGGCAACGCCGCCGCTGGTATCTCCGCCTCCGGCCTCATAGCCAGGCGGATATGCAAACGCTATAGTTCTGTTAATAAATTCTACTTCAAACCCTTCCGCTTCTAAAATATAATTATATTCAAATCTCCCCAAACCACCATAACCGCTATATCCTTCAGGCCCTTGGTATGCTATATAAGCGTCAGTAAAACGATTATAACTAACTACGTTTGTAGTATTTACTAAATTTACCACAATATCTACCGTAACTCGCTCCATTGCCCAGGCGGTCAACGGGTTAATTGTCACAATAAAGGTATGCACCTGATCTTCCAAAATATCGGCAGTGGGCAGACCGGTAGCTTGGTTCAAGGCAGAGATAGTCCAGCGGCTCTCTGTTTGCGCTAAATCAGCTAAGATCCCCAGCTCTTCGTCATTGTTGCCTCGGTTAAGATAACTGTAGGCCAAAACATAATCTTGCGCCGGCACCAAAGCGCTAAATAAACGATAGTTAGTTTCTCCAACTACTACATCTTCGGAAGGGCGATCCGCTAAGGCCGAAAGATCAGCAGACATCTCTACCAAACCCTCTATCTCCATAACATTAGAAGTAACATCGGGGAGATCATTAGCTGCAGCGTCCTGCGTAGAGACAACGCCTAACGCGTTTTGATATTTCAAAACAACATTATTTGAGGCGGCCTGAATTAACGTGCCGGCCCTGACTCCGCTGGCCTGCAGTCCGGTTAACAACAGCATACTTATTAACAAAACACCCGCTAACTTTCTCATATTTATACCCCCTAAAATTATTTACAACTTTACAATTTCAACATACCCCTACTGGCCTTTCGGCCATCTCCCCCAAGGGGGAGACTCTTCTTCTGATGCTTCCCCTTGGGGAAGCTCCCGCCATAGGCGGGTGAAGGGGTAAGTCACACCCCGTTTTTTTGTTTAATCTACCGTTATTGTATAACTCGCTGTTACTCTTTCGTAGCCCGGAATTGTTATTTTAAACCAAACGGCATTGGCTGTTGGCTCAACGTTAGCGGTAGCGCCTTTCCATTCAGCAATTACATTTACCGAGCCATTAACGGTCGGCTCGTCGGTATAATACAAATGACAATTGGCCGGTATAGCATCTTTTAGATCAACACCTGTCGCTATTGACGCGTTCTTGTTTTCAATAATAAGAGAATACTTTACCTTACTGCCCGGCACAATATTATTAATATTAACAGGCAAGCCATCATAGCCATTAGGCGCAAAGACCTCTACCACCCTATCTATTATTGCCAGATCATAGCCCTGTGCCATTAAAATTAACGTCTGTGTACTGAGTAAATCTACACCACCGTAGACGCCCGCACCGTTATATGTCTTTGAAACATTCGCGGCCGGAAAAGCATTGTAACTAACCACGTTGGGAGCACTCTCTGCTGTCAAAGCCACATCTACATTTAACGTCGTCTTTTCAGCAGCATAAGCACCGCTGGGATTTACTGTCACTAAAAACTTTGTCAGCTGCCAGGGAACCATCGCCACAGTTGTTGGCGCTGCGGTAACCCAGGTGAGTTCGCCGCTTTCTATTAAAGAAACATCTATATTAACCGTATCGCTATTATTTCCTCTGCTACAAAGACTAAATTCTACCAAATAGTCTTCACCGGGAACTAATCCTTTGTAAATACCTTCTTCATAATATATGTCCAAACCTGTCGCATTATATGTTGCGGACTCCGCAATTAAACCATTTATCTCTTTGATCGCGGTTGTATGATCATTAATATTCCCGTCAGCGGCAGCATTATTTGTCGCACCTCTGCCAGTAATAACTAAATTTGAGCTTGGCGCTATTATTGCCGCAAATATTATATTTAGCAAAAGAACAAACCACAGAATACCTTTTAGATTTTTCATAAAAATGCCCCCCAAAAAGTTGATCACTATAATCTCTTTCTATAAGATACCCAAAAATCAATATTTTATACATTGATATTTTCTGTTGGGTCACTAAATGATATTATGAAAAAATGACAACCAATGAAACATACAAATTAACCATCAACGACCTCAGCACTAGCGGCGACGGTATTGCCAAACATAACGGCGCGGTCTATTTTATTAAAGGGGCCACTATTGGCGATGTTGTTATGGCTAGCGTAATTAGAAAGAACAATAACTATTACCTGGCCAAAATAGAGAGTTTTATAAAAAGATCGCCCTGGCGACGCGAAGCA
Source organism: uncultured bacterium (assembly GCA_964448755.1). Classification (GTDB taxonomy): domain Bacteria; phylum Margulisbacteria; class Termititenacia; order Termititenacales; family CAYUXF01; genus CAYUXF01. The sequence continues at coordinate 1,168 of CAYUXF010000032.1, read as the reverse complement.
CCCTGCCCCCATTTTGGCCCCTGCGGCAGCTGCCAAATTCAAAACTTAAACTATGCTGCCCAATTAAATTATAAAGAGAATCAAGTCAAAGAAGCGCTGCAACGGATCGGCGGTTTTAATGACCTGCCCTTAAAGAAAATTATTCCTTCTGAGCACGAGTTCTTTTACCGCAATAAAGCGCAACTGCCGCTGGGTTATCACAAAAAAATCGAGCTGGGTTACTATCGCCTTGATTCACATGAAATAATTGACCTGCAAAAATGTCACCTGCATCACGAGGACACTATCAGCACAGCGCTGGCGCTCAAAGATTTTTTTAAACAACATAAAATATCTATTTACAATGAAAAAAAACAGACCGGGCTGCTGCGCCACTTAATAATCAGGGAGAGCCATTACAAAAAAGAACTCTTAGTAGGCTTAGTTGTTACCGACAAAGATTTTCCGCACCTGCAAGAACTGTTCAAAACAGTAGACCTGCTAAACACCTCGCTCAAAGAATATCAAGTAAGCACTCTGGTCTTGAATATCAATAACGAAAAGACCAACCGGATCACCGGCAAAAAAAACATTGTACTTAAAGGCAGTGGTTTCTTAGAAGAAAAAATTGGCGATCATCTTTTCAATGTTTATCTCGATACTTTCTTGCAGATCAACCACGCACAGGCAGAAAAAGCTTACCGGCAAATTGCCAGTTATATTAGGCCGGATAGCAAATTGACCGCCGATATTTACTGCGGCATTGGCACGATCTCATTTTACGCGGCACAAAAGAGTGCGGCGGTGATTGGCATAGAAAATAATCCCGCGTCCATAGAAGCGGCCAATGAAAATTGTAAAAAAAATAATATAACTAACTGCCGTTTTATCTGCACGCCGGCAGAAAAAATAGAGACAGCGCTTTTAAAAGAAGCCTCTGTTTTTATTGTTGACCCGCCGCGCAAAGGGCTCGACGAAAAAGTCATTGAATTGATCTTAACTCATTTGCCACAACAGCTAATTTATCTCTCCTGCAACCCCGCCACGCTGGCACGTGACCTCAAGATCATTTGCGATTCTAGCCCCTACCAAATTAAAGAAGTTACCCCTTTTGATTTTTTTCCACAAACCACCCATGTAGAAACACTGGTCTACTTAGAAAAAACAAGTTAGAATCTCCACGCGGTTA
>CAYUXF010000031.1:0-17140 GCA_964448755.1 uncultured bacterium | reverse complement strand
TTATTGCCTGCGGTATTATGGTTTACGAAGCGGACAAAGCCGCTGCTTTGCTGGAAAAAGAGGGAATAAAAGTCCGGTTAATTAACATGGCTTCTATAGCGCCAATAGACAGAGCTTTAATAGAAGAAACTGCTAAAAAGACCGGTAAAATAGTTACAGCCGAAGAGCATTCGGTTATTGGCGGACTTGGTTCAGCGGTAGCAGAAGTGCTGGCGGAAACTTTTCCGGTTAAAATAAAAATGGTCGGTGTTCGTAAATCCTGTATTTCTGGTGAGCCGGATGAACTCATGAAATACCATAATATCACTGCTGAGGACATTGTTGCGGCTGTTAAAAGTTTATTATGATAAACGTAAAGTCGGTATATAAATTATACGGCGATACAGTGGTTCTCAATAATATCGACCTCTCTATAGACAAAAGCGAGTTTGTTTTTTTAGTTGGTCCCAACGGTGTGGGCAAATCGTCACTTTTAAAAATGTTTTACCGGGCGGTTTTGCCAGATAAGGGAACGGTCTGTATCGATAGTATCGATGTTGCTAAATTAAAACCGCGGCAGATCCCTTTTTTGCGCCGCAGTATGGGTGTGGTTTTTCAAGATTATAAACTCTTAAAGCAGCGGACCGTTTATGAAAATGTTGCTTTTGCGCTTCAGGTTTTGGAAAAAGACCCCCGGCAAATTAAAAGACAGGTCTATCAGGTACTAGATCTGGTGGGAATGTTAAAAAAAGCGGATAAGTTTCCCAATGCTCTTTCAGGCGGCGAACAACAGAAGGTCAGTATTGCGCGGGCATTGGTCAATAATCCGCTTTTGCTGTTGGCCGATGAGCCGACCGGTAATCTTGATCCAGATACATCCTGGGATGTTATTCATCTCTTGGACCGGATCAATGAACAGCGCAAAACAACAGTGGTTGTAGCCACGCACGATAAAACAATAGTTGATAATATGCGCAAACGCGTAGTGGAATTGAATAACGGCAAAATAGTCCGCGACCAAAAACTGGGTGTTTACAGCAATGCTTTTTAGGGGAGTGCAAAATACATCTAAAGAAGCCTGGGCTAGTTTGAGCCGTGGTGGCATGATGCCGATAGTGGCGACGACAACTATTGCGGTTTCTATTTTTATTCTAGGTGTTTTTTTATTGATCTTTTTTAATCTTAATAATGTTTTGCACGGGCTGCATAGTAAACTTGATGTAATGGTCTATCTTGACCCGTCAGCGGATAAAATTACTGTCGATACGGTCAATTTACGGATCTCGCGCGTGGAGAAGATCAAGCGGTATGAATTTATTTCTAAAGAAGAGGCCTGGCAGCAGATGCAGGAGAGTTATAATAAGCTAAGTCTGGCAGATGTGCTGGCTAAAAATCCGCTGCCCGATGCTTTTAAAGTAGAGGTGCGTGACCTGGGTGATATTAAAATTGTTGCTGAAGCTATCAAGCAGTTTGAAGGTGTTGAGGATGTCCGTTATGGCGGGGAGATCGCCGAGCGGATAGAGCTTTTTACCCGTTTTATCAGCCTGGCCGGGATAGTGATAATTTTCTTACTGGTGACGGCGACAATTATGATCGTTATTAATACAATTCGACTGACCGTTATTGCGCGGGAGAACGAGATAAATATTATGTCTTTGGTTGGCGCGACCAGAAATTTTATTAAAAGACCATTTATCTTAGAGGGTTTTTATCTGGGGCTTTTCGGTTCTTTCTTTGCTGTTTTTACATTGAAAGGCATTTATAATTTAGCGGTTATGAATATTGAAAGAAAACTTCCTTTTTTGCCAATAACTTTGACCGGTAGCGAAGTTAATACGGTGTTTTTTATTGTCTTTTTTACTGGTATACTGCTGGGAGTTGTCGGGGGGTATGTCTCAGTTAATAGTGCACTCCGGACAGGAAAATAAATTAAAAGGAGATCAGTGATAATGCTCAGTTTTATGCGGGAAAATGCCAAAAAAATATTAATTATAACGATTGCTTTTTTTGTTGGGTCAATTATTGCCATGTCGATACAGACATCTATCAGCGGCCGCAACCAGAAGAAAGAAAAGCAAAAGACAGAGGGTCAGGTGGCTACAGTGGACGGCCGTGAAATAAACGGCGCTTATTTGACAAGAAATTACAGTGCGTTATTAACTAATTATAAGGGTAAATATCAAAAAGACCCTGTTGACCCTAAGATTAACCGCGATATTCAATACTATTCTTTAATGAAGACAATTGAGTTTGAAAAATATTTGCTTTTGGCTAAAGAGCGCAAGATAAAAGTCAAAAATAAAGAGGTCAAACAGCAGCTGACAGAAATAAGGAAGGCCTATAATTTAAAAAATAAAAAAGCTCTACAGGCCTTGCTGGCGCAGAACGGTTATAAATACGATGATTTTATAAAATTATTAAAAGCGGAGATGACCGTTGCCAAGTTGATTCAGGATACCCGCAATTCTGTTACGGTCAGCGATGCCGATGTTTTGAATCGGTATAAAAAAGTTAAGGCTAAACATATTTTGTGTTCCAGTATGCCTTTAGATGAAAATGATAAACGGAGTGCCGAAGAGCGCAAGAAAGAGGCTCGTAAAAGAATTGCCGAGGTTTATGATAAGCTGGTGGCAGGTGCTAAGTTTGAAGATTTGGCAGCCGAGTATTCTGACGATCCCGGCTCTAAGGTCAATGGTGGTTCTTTGGGTGTTTTTGGCGCCGGTGTAATGGTGCCGGAATTTGAGAAAGAGGCTTTTGCGTTGAAGGCCGGAGAATACAGCAAGCCTTTTGCAACAATGTTTGGCTTTCATATTGTGGCGGTAGACGAAGTTATTGATGGTGAGGTGCCGCTCAATGTTGATGAGAAAGAGGAAAAACAAAAAATTTTACAGGAGCGCCAGCAAGCTGCTATGCAGCAGTTAAATCTGGCGGCGCAGAATATTGCCGAGACCGAGATCTTTCTGCCAATGTTTAAAGCCTACGAGCATTTAAGTAAAGGTGAGTTAGAACAGGCTGAAGGTGTTTATCAATTATTGGCTTCGCAAAATCCGCAGTCTAGTATTCCGTTAATTTTTACGGCTGAGGTCTATGAGATGCAGGGGAGAAAAGAAGAGGCGCTGGCGGAGTATAAAAAAGGACTTTTGATCGAAAAGATGTATCCGCAGTCTAAAAATCCGTTCTTTCATTTTTACTTAGGCCAATATTATGCCGCGGCTAAAAAGAATGCGGAAGCGGCTGCTGGCTTTAAAGTTGCCGAGGAACTGACAACGGATAATTTGGATTTTTTAAAAAAGATACAGGAGGCCTATAATAAAATAGGTTATACCACTGCGGCGGCTAAAGTTGGTCTAAAAATTAAAGCCGTAGAGAATGCCGTTAAATTGGCTGAGGAAAAAGAAAAAGAAGTGGAATTTGCACCAACGCCAACAGAGAATAAAAACTAAATTTCTCTTTCAAACCACTCCATGGGGTCAACGCGGACGTTGTTGACCGAGAGGCCAAAATGAAGGTGTGCTCCGGTAATTAAGCCGGTCAAGCCGATGCGGCCGATAGCTTCACCTTTTTTGACATATTGGCCCGGTTTTACAAAACGCTGGGCGAGATGATTGTAGGTTGAGAGGATTCCCTGTCCGTGATCGATGACGATTGTTTTACCGTGGACCTGCATATCTTTAGAGACGATAACTTTGCCGCTGTTGGCGGCAAAAATGAAAACGCCTGGCACATTAGAAAAATCTACCCCTTTGTGTCCCCAGCGGCTGATCTCTTTGTCTTCCATAGTATAAACGCGCTGGACGCCGTATTCAGATGAAATGCGCAGGTATTCGCAGGGGATAGTGAATTTTCCTTCGCGGTAATTTTCTTTAGTTCTTTTTTTAAAGGCCCGGCCTAAAATTATATTTTCTTTGCTAAGGCTGGTTTGGCTGGTTGCCGCTTTTTTTTCCGGTGCTATTACTAATGTAGAACACCTAAAATTCTTTTTAAGAACGGTCAGTGTTAAATTCTCTTGTTTTAAAATATTGTTTTTGTTATCAAAAATTTTAATAAAAATATTGTGGTTACCAGGAGTTGTCTCATAAGTAGTGCCGAGAATTATCTGGTAATTGTTGGTAGCGGTTTTATAAAAAGAATAATATTTTTTGTTATAAAATATTTTCGAGTCGGCGATATTGCTGCTGGTTGTCAGGTTTAGGACAAAAGAGTTTCCCTGCCAGACACTTGCCGGCGAGAGCTCTATATTAAAAGAGGCGGTCAGTAAAGAGCAGAGCAATAAACAGCATAAAAATATTTTTTTCATTGGAAAATTTTACTATTAATTTGCCGAATAGAACAATTATTGTTGATTATTATTGATTTTATGTCCGGGATATAATAAGGTTAGCCGATGCAAGAGTTGAAATTGATTATTAATGAAGAATACTCTTTTACAGAATTGATCAGTAATTTTGTCAAAATGGGATATCAGCGTGTCGATTTGGTTGTTGATCACGGTGAAATGTCGGTGCGCGGCGGCATTATTGATATTTACCCGGTCAACCAAACCACGCCGCTGCGGCTGGAGTTTTTTGATAATGTCCTGGAGTCGATACGCTCTTTTAATATTGTCACTCAGCGCTCTATTTCCGGTATTAAAGAGACCTTGATTTTGGCTGTTCAGGCGCAGTCGCATTTGCTGGTTCGTGAACAGGATTTTGATGCTGCCGAAGATCATCTGCTGGCCGATTTTAAGGCTGGCGACTATGTCGTTCATGAAAATTACGGTGTGGGTCTTTTTGTCGGTCTGCTCCGAATGCGCACCGGTAAAATAGAAGGTGAGTATTATCACCTAAAATATCGCGGTACCGAAGAGGTTTTTGTCCCAATAGAACAATCAAAACTTTTACATAAGTATTCTGCCGGCGAACTGCATCCTCAGCTGAGTTCTATTGGCGACCGCTCCTGGCAGAAAGCCAAAACGAAAGCCAAGAGCTCGGCTAAAAATATTGCCTTTGATCTTTTTAATTTATATCGGGAACGGGCGTTAACGCCGGGGCATGCTTTTAGTGAAGATACCGAAGAGCAGCTGTTAATGGAGAAGGAATTTCCCTTTGAGGAGACCAGAGACCAGCTGCGGGTTATTGATGAAGTTAAGCGTGATATGGAGCGCTCGCAGCCCATGGATCGTTTGGTCTGCGGCGATGTTGGTTACGGCAAAACGGAAATAGCGATACGGGCCGCTTTTAAAGCGGCTTGTTCCGGCAAACAAGTTGCGCTGCTGGCCCCGACAACTATTTTGGTTGACCAACATTATCTGAATTTTAAAAAACGCTTTGAGAAATATGGGCTGATCGTTGAAATGATCTCCCGGTTTCATTCGCCGGCAGAGAATAAAGCGATCATTAAAAAGATCGCCGCGGGCACTGTAGATGTTGTCATTGGCACACATCGGCTGATCCAAAAAGACGTAATTTTTAAAGATCTTGGTTTGTTGATAATTGACGAGGAACAGCGTTTTGGTGTGGAACATAAAGAATACATTAAAAAAGCCCGCGCGGGCGTTGATATTTTGACGCTTTCGGCGACGCCGATACCGCGCACTTTGTATCTTTCTCTTTCCGGTACGCGTGATCTCAGTGTTCTGGAGACAGCGCCGGAGAATCGGCATCCCATTAAGACCATTTTATCCGAATATGATGAAGCGCTGATCAAGAACGCGCTCCGACTGGAACTAGAGCGCCAGGGTCAGATCTTTTTTCTGCATAATAATATTGCGGAAATAGAAAAAATTGCCGCTAAACTAAAGGCACTTGTGCCGGAGCTTAAAATTTTAGTAGCGCATGGCCGGATGCCTAAAGAGAGTCTGGAAAATACTATTTTGAGTTTTATCAATGGCGAGGCGGATCTTTTGCTTTGCACGACTATTATAGAAAATGGCATTGATATTCCGCGCGTCAATACGATCATTGTCAATGAAGCGGATCATTTTGGCCTTTCGCAGCTGCATCAAATTAGAGGCCGGGTCGGACGCTCAATAATTAAGGCCTATGCCTATTTTCTATATGATAAAAATAAAATACTTAATTCCGATGCAGAAAAAAGACTGCATGCACTTAAAGAATTTGCGGCACTCGGTGTTGGCTACAGGATCGCCCTGCGCGATCTGGAGATTCGTGGTGCCGGCAATATCCTTGGTTCGCAGCAGTCGGGGCATATTCAGACTATTGGGTTTACACTTTATTGTAAGTTACTGGAAGAATCCATTAGGGAGCTAAAGGGCGAGAAGATCGAAAAAGAACAGCTCTTTAAACTGCCGCTTAATCAGGAGAATTTTATTCCGGCAGAATATATGGATGAGGAACAATTGCGGATCTCTTTTTATAAACGGATCATGGAGGCCGGATCGGTCGGCGAGTTATCAGATATTGAGTTTGAAATGAAAGACCGCTTTGGTCGTGTGCCGGCGGCAGTTAAAAATTTAATTACCAATATCAGATATCAGATTAATATCAGACAAAAACCCGGGCGATAAATTAAAAAGCTTTTTTGTGTCAGTAGGTAGATCTCAAAGAGAGCTGCACCATTCCCAGAACTCATCCCAGTCTGTGTCTTCGGCAAAGAGATGTGTCTTGTAGACCGTTGAATAAGAAGGGGTAATAGAGACGCCGCCAACAGTGCTGGTGTAATTGCCGGCATGTGTTTCTGCAAAGATCAGATCGTTTTCTGTGCCGTCATTGGTGTAAATAGTATTGATAACGACCTGAGCTTGCTCTTTTACGGCGGTGGTCATTTCACTGCTAGCAATGATATTTTGCATGAAAGATTTAAGGTCATTGGCGTTATTGCTGAAGTTCGTGCTGGCATTAAATAAAGTATAAAACTTGGCGCCGGAAATGCCACTGGCCATGGCTATTTGGCAGAAGTCATTAATAGCTAGAGAAACATTGTTGGCGTAATTTAGATCGGCAGCGGAGAGTGTTACGTTGGCGGTAGTAGGGTAAAAATTCTTAAAATAATTAACTATGTTGGTGGCCAGTTCTTTGCTGCTAAGATTGCCGTTGCTGTTAATAGTGTTTAAAAAGCGGTAGTCCCAGCCGTGGCCAGGTTCTTCGGCCTGTGAGGCAACAACGATATCGGCATAATTTTTATTTAAATGAAAGATCTCTTGTGTGCCCATTAAGCAGGCGTCGTAGCCTACCAGGTTTACTTTGCGGCCGATCAATGTTGAGAAATAATGCAGGATCTCCTCCTGCTCTATTTCGGTCAGGGCGTCGTTGGAACTTGTTTCATCGTAGGCCACCGAGCGCAAGAGCGGGGCGCTGTAGCTGCGGTCAACGCCGCCGCCGTGGTTCCAGTAAATAAAGGCGTATTTTTCGGCGGGAAAATTAGTTTTGGCGTAGTTAATAAAATTTTTAGCGGTTTGGGCTTGCCCCATGTTTACTTCGCCAGTCTCTTTTAAGTAGCGGCTGGTGCCGGCATCGGCATAATAGTAGCCGGTTTGGTCGGTGCCCAGATTATCGTAAAGATAAACAATATTGAGGTCAGCAGAAGAGCCGGCCTGTTTCATTTGTTCAATATTGAGACGGGCATAAGTGTTGAGGTTGTTATCGGCGGCCAGATAAACTAAAACGGTCCATTTTTTTTCTGGCAGAGGGAGTGTGCCTAAAAAGGCCTCATCTAAGACCGGTTTTTCTTGCGGTAAAAAAATAGGGTCGAGCTCTACGTTGTCTACATCGCCACCGCAACCGACAATAGAAAAAAGTGAACCAAAGAGCAGTTTGGCGCTGTCTTTAGCTACTATGGGCAGGCGCTCAAAAAAAGAGAGTTTTTTTAAGTCGGCGCAGTATTTATAGAATTTATATTCTAAGCTGTTTTTTGTTCTTTCTTCTGCTTTTTTTATAAGACTGCTAATAAACACAGTATCATCTAATATAAATGGCGTTTTATTTTTTTCTGTTTTAGAAAAGAGGGGGGTGAGCCGCAACGGCTGTTGTTTTTGAGGCGTTTTAATTCTTTCTAGCAAATTTAACTCCTTAGTCAATAAGTATATCATTTTTTTATCGTAGTTTTTTTTAAAATATTGCAGGGAGATGTTGTTCTGTTGATAACTCCGCATAAGAGTGTTAAAATTTCGCCTCTTATTATATATAGTTATTATTTATAATAATTTAATATAACTTTTGGGGGGCTAAATGTCGGTTATTGCGGTTATCAATCAAAAAGGCGGTTGCGGAAAGACCACCACTTCAGTCAATTTAACAGCGGCTCTGGCCATTAAGGAAAAAAAGGTTCTGCTTATTGATATGGACCCGCAGGGACACGCGGCTTATGGGTTTAATATCAATTCCGCGGAGCTTGATAAAACAGTTTACGATGTTCTCTGTGAAGATCTTTCTTTTAATGATATTAAATTAAAGTACAACGACTTTATTGATATTGCGCCCGGTAATATCTCTCTGGCTAAAGCGGAACAGGTGCTGGCTAATAAAGATAATAGAGAGAAAAGACTTGCCTTAAAACTGGAACAGATCAGTGGTAATTATGATTTTGTGATAATCGATTGTCCGCCAAACCTCGGGTTTATCAGTATCAATGCCTTGATGGCGGCAGACCGTGCTATATTGCCAATTGAGCCGGGTCGTTTTGGTTTTGACGGTGTGCAGCGTATTTCTGATACTATAAAAGTACTGGAACAAAAAGCTGATAAAAAAATAGAGGTGCGGCATCTGGTCTCAATGTATGATATTGATTCAGAGTTTAGCAGAAATTTTGTAGAGGAAATTAAAACTAAACTGCCGGCCAGTTTTTTTGAGACGGTCATTAACAGAACTACCGCTATTCGCGAGGCGACATCAAAAGGTCTGCCGGTCTGTTACGATAATATCCATTCAATTTCTTATGTTGATTATCTCTCCTTGGCACATGAAGTTGTTCTCTGGGAAAATAAAGAGATCATTGAAGAGGCGGTTGTCAAAAATGCCGCCGGTCCTTTTAAAACCAAAGAGGGTGTCTGCTTTTTAATTAAAGCGGAGGGCGCTACTAACGTTCAGCTGGCCGGCGATTTTAATAATTGGAACCCCGATGCGCACACGTTGAGTCAGGTCAACGGCAAGAACGGCCTCTGGTATGCCATATTGCCGCTTAATTCCGGTAAATACAGCTATCGTTATGTTGTTGACGGAGAGTGGCGTGAGGATGAAAATAATCCCGAATATGAAGAGTCGCTCTTTGGCGTAAAGCAGTCGGTTATAAAAATATAAACAGCCGCTGCCTGTTTTCTTTGTCGCTCAGAATAAGTGATTGAGCTATAATTCATTTAATGTCAAAAATAAAAACAAAATATGTTTGTCAGCAGTGCGGCTATACTGCGGCCAATTGGCAGGGAAAGTGCAATAGCTGCGGCGCCTGGAACTCTTTTGTCGAGGAGCAGAATGTTGAGGTCAAGACAAAACTGGTCCGCACCGGCCAGGAAAAAAGACTGATAGCTATTAATGATGTGCAGACAGCTAATTATCCCCGCTTAAAAACCGCCGTAGAGGAATTTGACCGGGTGACCGGCGGCGGGTTTGTTCCCGGTTCGGTCACTTTAATTGGCGGCGATCCTGGTATTGGTAAATCGACGATCTCTTTGCAGATAGCACAGGCCTTGGCGGTACAAAAAGCACCAGTCTTATATGTTTCTGGTGAAGAGTCTTTAGAACAGCTCAAGATGCGGGGCGAGCGGCTTAATGCGCTTTCTGAAAATATTTTTTTGTTCTCAGAGACCAATGTTATTGAAATAGAAAATGCGCTAAAAAATATTCAGCCCGGCTTGATAATTATTGATTCTATTCAAACTGTCTATCATCCGGAAGTCCTTTCTTCGCCAGGCTCTGTCGGGCAGGTGCGTGAGGCAGCTGCTTATTTAATTAAAATGGCCAAAAACAAAAACATTTCACTGGTTTTAATTGGCCATGTAACTAAAGAGGGTGCTATTGCCGGTCCAAAAGTTTTAGAGCATATGGTAGATACGGTCCTCTATTTTGAAGGTGAACGGTCGCAAAATTTCCGGATCTTGCGCAGTATAAAAAATCGTTACGGCTCAACTAACGAGATAGGGATTTTTGATATGCAGAGTGACGGTCTGGCGGAAGTTAAAAATCCGTCGGAGATATTTTTAAATGATAATTCTTTGCGGATCCCCGGCTCAATGGTCGTTCCGGCACTGGAGGGAACCCGTTCTTTTTTGGTAGAGGTGCAGGCGCTGGTGGCTGGCTCTTCTTTGAGTATGCCGCGCCGAACTTTTACCGGTGTGGATCCTAATCGGGCCGCAATTATTGCTGCAGTCCTGGAAAAGAAGTGCGGCCTTTATTTGAGCACCCGGGATATTTTTGTTAATGTGGCTGGCGGTGTGCGTTTAGATGAGCCGGCGGCCGATCTGGCGCTGGCCTTAGCTATTGCTTCAAGTTTTAAAGAGCAGTCTGTTGATAAGCGGCTGGCCGCTGCCGGTGAAATTGGTCTGGGCAGTGAAATAAGACCGGTAGCTAATATTGAAAAAAGACTTAATGAGGTGGCTAAGTTGGGTTTTGAAGCCTGCGTTATTCCGGCGGGCAATTTAAAGACAACCGAGGGAAAGTTTCCGGGCCTTGAGCTGATTGCGGTTAAAACTTTGCCGGAGGCGCTGGCTAAAGTTTTTTAAGTTAAGAACAGACCTTTTTTTCGAGCGTGATCTTTTTTCCTATTTTTATTTTGTTGACCATTAAGTTTAAGTTGAGCGAAATGACCATTTTATTGAGCTGTTTTTTGTTTTGGCCAGAATAATTGGGGATAATAATTTGGAATTTATCCTCAAAAATTTTGAATTCCAGTTCCTGATATTTTTGTGTGCTGAAACTGCGCATATAATGGCAGATCTCTGAGATGACATATTTGATCTGTTTAATTTCCTCAAAACTAAAGCCCAGTTCGTTGGCTATCCCGGAAGAGACTAGTCTTACCAGGTTACAGTATTGTGGCTCAGTTGGCACTTTTAAATAAACAGTCTGGCTCATTTTCTTGTTCCTTTCTCTGCTTATATAGAGCCCCAAAACAAAGAAAATATTCATCTATATTTTCTGTTGTATTTTTTTTAAGAGAGCTTATTTAGTGGACAGAGCGGGTGTCTTAATTATTTCTTTTTGCGGATATTCTTAAAAAAATCTTTCAATATCTGACTGCACTCTTTTTCTAAAACCCCGCTCACTACTTCCGGGCGGTGATTGAGTTTTGTGTCAGTCAGGACGTTGCTGATCGAGCCGCAAGCTCCTGCTTTGGGGTCAAAACAGCCGAATACTACCCGCGGGATCCTGGAAAGAACGATCGCTCCGGCGCACATTGTGCAGGGCTCGAGTGTGACATAAAGGGTGCAATCGGTGAGGCGCCAGGTGCCGAGTTTTTTGGCCGCTTTAGCTATGGCGGTGTGTTCGGCGTGTGCCAGCGGATCTTGTCTGGTCTCGCGCTGGTTATAGCCGCGGGCAATTATCTTATTGTTGTGAACAATTACGGCGCCGACCGGTACTTCTTGATGAGCCAGAGCCCGCTGCGCCTGCAGCAGAGCCCTGGACATATAATATTGATCTAGATCTTTATTTTTTGGTGTTGTCAAGGTAGATGGAATAGAGAATGACCATATTCATAACTAATAAATGGGCTAAAACATAAGCAAAAAAGAAGACAAAACCAGCCGCTAATAGTAATGATAGTAGATTATTGCCAGCTTCAATGGAGAGCTGAAAAAGACCAAAGAACCCGGAGAGCCCCCAAATAAAGCTATAAAGAAAATAACCGCTGCCTAGCACCAATAAAGCGGCTAACATAATAAAAGACATGGGGAAGAGTCCCAAGAGATAATTAAAAGCAGTGGTCTTAAAATTTTTATTGACCTGGAGCACGGTTGCTTTAACAATCTCATAACAGCTCATTTTGGGATTTTCTACTAGCGTAATAAACATTAACTTGCCGGTAATAAAAAAATTAAGCGCATAAAAGGAGAGGACAATAACTGCCGGAATAGAGAGTAATGCCAGTAAATAAGGGCCGGCGTAAGGTATTTTTCCTAAAAAAGAAAAGGCTAGAAAAATGGCGCCAGCTAAAATAACAGCTAGGATAAATAAAATTACTGTGCCGAGCATTTTCCAGAAAATATTCTTTATTTCCAGACAGACATCTAACTTCTTTTTGCTTTTTGTTAGTGTGTTTTTGATTTGAAAGGCGATCCCCAATGAGGCAGCGAGCATAATTAAGACAGAGAGTACACTGCCGAGCAGGTCGAGAGTTTTAGCCCAAAAGCCGCAAGAAATTCCGCTATTTAACATAAAATTTGCCGCATAAGAAAAAAGCACCGAGATACCCAGTGCTAAAACCAGCTTCTTAAAAGCAAAATCTAGTTTGCTCTTATCAAAACTGCTTTTTATAATTTCATCAAAACCCCATTTTCCTATTTTCATAATAGTCCCCTTTCTTTATTTAGACATAAATAGTTTAACAGAGTTCTTTTGTTGTGGCCAACAGCCCGGATATTAGTGTTTGACGGCTGGCTAGAAAATGTTTTATACTTCGAACCTGTTTTGCTCTTAATGTGGGTAGGTGCCCGAGTGGCTAAAGGGGGCAGACTGTAAATCTGCTAGCGCAAGCTTACGCTGGTTCGAACCCAGCCCTGCCCACCACGAATTAATTTCCGGTATATAGATCGTTAAGTCGTTGATAGCTATTTTCTCGTTCTCTCTCTAGATCTAATTTAGCCAGACGTTCTTTTTCGTTGCGGCTGCTCATAGTGTAGAATTCCTTGGCGAAATCTGTATCATTTTGTAAAACTTTTTTTAAAAGAGTTGCTCTGGTTTCTTTATTAAATACGGCATCAGTTCTTTTATTTGAAAAAATAATTTTTTTATTTATGGTCATTGCTTAATTCCTTTTTTTATTATTTTGTGCACTGATATCGTAAACTTAATAATAATATTTCATATTCTGATTCTAGACGTGATTTATAAAAACTTGTTGGTGCTAAAGTGCTTCCAGGTGAATGGTAGTTGTGATGCCGAGATCTGTTTTGATTTGATTTTCTATTTTAGTCGCCAGCGCATGTGCCTCTTTTAATGGTGTATTGCCGTCGAGCATGATATGAAAAGTCATTTCGCGGTGTTCACCGTAATTGTGCAAGTGCAAGTGATGTAGTTTGATGTCGCGCGAATAGAATTTTCTGGTTATTTTTTCTACCTGTGCTGATATTTCCGGTGGTGCAGTTTCGCCTAATAGAGTGCTGAAACTCTCTTTGATGATAATTACGGCTGAGTAAAAGATCATTAAAGAGACTATCAGGCCGAGTATGCTGTCCATCCACCAAAAAGATTTGGCGAAAAAAATACCAATTAAAATTATTAATGAGGAGAGTGCATCGCTGCGATGATGCCAGGCATCTGCCTTTAATGAAGCTAGACCTGTTTTTTTAAAACACCAAAAAGAATAACGGGCCAGCAGCTCTTTAATTATAATAGAAAGAGTGGTCACTATAATAGCCAGTTTGCCATAAAAAACCTGACGATGTTCTATGAGTGCTAAAACAGCATCTTTGAAAAAATTAAAAGCGATCACGACCAGCAACATGCCGATCAATGATGTGCCAATTATTTCACTGCGGCCATGGCCGAACGGGTGCTTTTCATCGGCCGGTTTTTCGGCAAATTTAACGCTGATGATCAAGATCAATGAGCTCAGAGAATCTGAAATAGTATGCCAGGCATCTGTGATAAGGGCGAGTGAGCCGGTTAAAATACCGGCAGTGTATTTTATAATAAAAAGAAGAAAATTAGCCCAGATCGAAATATGCCCTTCTCGTTTGGCTAGTTGATTTTTTTCGCTTGTCATTGGCTGATTTTAACTCACTTGTATTGATCTGTGTATAATAAATAAAAATATTTTGTTAAAATCGACCGCATGTCAAAAAATAATACTGTAATAAAAACATTAAACAAACTAAATGATAAAAAAGATGTCTCTTTAATCGATTGTTCTTCTTGCGGTCAAAAATGCTGCCGTTATGTCAGTATCGAGATGGATATGCCACAGGAGCGCGCAGATTTTGATACATTTTTATGGCTACTGGCACATAAGAATGTTTGTGTTTATGTGGAAGATGATATCTGGCATGTTGAATTTAAAACAACGTGCGAGAAGCTGGGTGCTGATGGCAAGTGTTCAATTTATGATAAACGGCCACAGATCTGCCGTGACCACGGCATAGGCATGGGCGAAGAGGATTCTTGTGAAGGTTTTTCCGATCATCAGGAAACCTGTGACCATTATTTTAGTTCGTTAGAAGAGCTGGAAAAGTTTATTCCGGAATATCTTGCTACCCTGCGGCCGGCGAATTGCTGGGAATGGCTAAAAGAAAGATTTTTTAAAGCCAAGCATTCTAGCGATAATTAATGTTGAGTATTTTTTCTTTTTGTAAAACGTAACTTCTTGTATAATATTATTATAAGTAAAAGCAAGGTGGGCGCTGTATGGTTTTAAAAGACGATGTAATTAAAATGATCAAGCATATGCCAAAAAGCAGCACGATCGATGATGTAATGTATGGTCTTTATTTTAAACAAAAAGTTGATAAAGGGTTAAAAGATCTGGAGAAAAATGATCTAATTGATGATAATTCTTTGCAAAAAGAGCTCAAAAAATGGTTGCGGAAATAAAGTGGACTATCGAAGCCAGTAACGATTTCAAAAATATAATTTTATATAACTACTGTCCAATAAGATAATTGTCAGTTTATTATGACCCCATCCCCTAGCCCCTTCCCCGCAAATGCGGAGAAGGGGGGCATAAAACAACAATATTTCATTCTGAACGTGAGCTCTCTCCGCGAAAGCGCGGGGAGAGCGGCAAAAGCCAGAGGGGTTAAAATGGATTGTTTTTAGTTGGACAGTAGTGATTTTATATATTAAAGAATCAACACCTTTTTATGCCACGTTATTTGTAGCAAAAGTTAGAAAAAACATTGATATTATAAAAGACTATCCCGCCTCCGGCAGAATTGTCCCTGAATATAAAAACAAGTTTATTAGAGAATTGTTCGTTTGGAATTATCGCTTAGTTTATAAAATTTTAAATAAAAACACGCTGATTGTTTTAACTATAGCGCATCAGAAACAGAATTTAAATTAAAAATGCTAACTTTTCTAATTAATTCCGAATTGCTATTAAAATTACTCTGCTGTAAAATACTCTCCTCATGAAATTTTTTGCCACACACAAAAAATCTTTTTACCGGCAATTTTTTTTAGCTATATTCTTAATATCAATAACACAGGCATTTCTGTTTGCGCAGGCACAGACGGAAAATACAGTTAAGTCTATCCAATATCGTTCGCAAAAAGTAACGAGCTTTCAAAAAGAGAGAGTTACTACCAATGCGGTTGTTTATTTAGACGACGGCAATGTCAAAATAGAATACCTGTCACCTGAAAAAAGGACATTGTTGCTGAGCGGTGATAAAGTTTATGTTTTTGGTGAAACCAAAGAAGACATGGTCTCTTATAAATGGTCAGAAGTGCCGGCCATGGTCAGGGCAATGCTGCAACCAACCATTTTTGCCGCCGCAGATTTTATGGCTAATATTAATAATGAAACCTTTCAAATAAAAAAGACCGGCAAAAAAAGCGGCACAGCCACTATTTATGAGGCAATTCCTAAAGAGCAGAAAAACATCAGTAAAGTAGAGTATCTTTATGATGAAGAAAATGCCCTGGTGCATAGCTATAAACTGATCAGCAAAGAGGGTGCCGTTATTTCTGAGGTCCAGTTTTTGGATTACAAGATCTATAATGATAAATACTACTTTCCGGCGGCAATTAAGACAGTTATCAATAGCGCCGAGGGGCTAATTGAAGACAGAGAAGAGTTTAGCCGTGTGCGAGTTGACATGGCGATAGATAAAAATATTTTTAAACCTTAGGTTTTATTTTATTTTGGGAGGAGGTGAAGAAGAGTGAAAAAATTTTTAGTAGTAATAAGTTTAGTTGCTGTTATGAGTTCTTCTCTTATGGCTAAAGGCGGCGCAGGTGCTTTTTTAGCAAGCTGTTGTTTAGGCCCGCGTGTAGGTCTTGAGATGAACGAAGGTCGTTCTATTAGAACCATGGAGTGGATTACGTTAATTCCTTATGTTGGATACGTATCTACTATTCTAATGGCAGCCGATGCTGCTGGTGGAAAAACCATGAATGAAATTAGAGCGAGTGAAGGCTTGGGTGGACCAACAGTTAAAGCGGTTAAACCTGCTCAAAAGGGAGGCGTTGTTCCTTTCCTGGCGAACTGTTGTTTAGGCCCGCGTATTGGTCTGGAAATGAACGATGGAAGAAAAGTACGTAATATGGAGTTATTTCAATTAATTCCTTTCGTAGGTATTATTCCTCGTGTTTTAATTGCAGCGGAAGCTGGTGGTGGTAAAACCATGACACAGGTAGCTGCGGCAGAAGGTTTAGATAAATAAAATTGTCTACACTTTTCAAGAGAACAAAAAGGCCGGTTAATAACCGGCCTTTTTCTTTTAATAGAGCTGATGCTTAGCGTCTCAAGTGTTTAGCGGAAGGGACGCCTCCTCCGTTAGATTGTATATTAATTTTTTATTCTAAAATTTTTTCCGGCTGATATTCATATTCTAGGTTTTCCAAATAGACCCGGTGTTGTCTTTCATTGTATTTATGTGCGGAGTTGTAACCGGAATAAGCGCCGCCAAAATACCAGGCGGTTTCCAGTGAGAGCCAGATCAAGGCCTCTCCTGTGCGATTTTCCTGCAGAGCGTTAGAGAATAGGGAAATCGTCAAGGCGTTCAATAAAAAAGAGACCACGCCGTCCTGCCAGCTCCCGGCATATATTTGGCCGGAGCCCGGCAATATCATCGACATAACTTGTGCCGCCTTGGGGCTTTTTTGCGGCAGTGTTTTTCCTTTTAGTGCCGCGGCAGAGAGCTTTTGCGCCGCCAGACCGTAATTAGACGAAGGACGTTCCGCCGTTAATGACTGGAATGTCAGCGCCGCTTTATCGTAATTATTGTCTTTTAAGTAGCTCCAGCCCGCTAAATAATGGGCAGTTTCGTCATTATATGTGCTGGCATAATCTTTAAATTCCAGAGCAGCAAAATCGAACCAACCTTCCTGGAGATATTCCTTGGCCA
>CAYUXF010000030.1:5285-17549 GCA_964448755.1 uncultured bacterium | reverse complement strand
GCTGAATACTGATGGACTTTTAAAATACGGGTCATCAGTTCTGCCGGCGCACAAACAAAACCCAGACGCCAGCCGGTCATGGCAAAAGCTTTAGAAAAACCGTTGAGCGTTATAGTGTACTCTTTCATCCCGGGTAGTGAAGCAAACGAAACATGTTCACCAATATAAGTTATTTCAGAATAGACCTCATCGGAAAAGACCCAGATTTTATTTTTAGCAACAACCTTCGCTATCTTTTTTAACTCGGCCGGTTTAAGAGAAGAACCTGTCGGGTTATTGGGATAACAAATTATCAGCGCTTTGGTCTTATCTGTAATTAACTTTTCTATCGCCTGCGCTGTCGGCACAAAATTAGTTTTAGATGTATCTAACGCCACCGGCACACCGCCGGCCAGCTTGACCATCGGCGCATAAGAAACATAACAGGGCTCAGCTACAATGACCTCATCACCGGGGTTAATGACCGAGCGCAGGCCAATATCGATCGCCTCAGAGACGCCAACAGTGACTAGTATCTCTGCCTCAACATCATACTCAACTTTAAAACGCTCAGACATATACCTAGCAATTTCCTGGCGCAGCTCTTTTAAGCCCTTATTGGATGTATAAGAAGTCCGCCCTTTTTCCATGTTATAAAAAGCAAATTCACGGATATTCCAGGGCGTAGTAAAGTCCGGCTCCCCGACACCAAGTGAAATAATATCTTTACTATCAACTATCAGATCAAAAAAACGTCTGATACCTGAAGGGGGCACTGTCTCTAAAATTTCAGAATATTTATCCTGGCGCTCTTTCATAAAAAATACTTCCTTTAAGTTTTAAGCGGAAACCGATAAGCGGTCAGGCTTATCGCCCTGCCCGGTCAAAATGACATCGTTTTCTTTATATTTTTTTAAAACAAAATGTGTCCTTGTACTGCGCACATTATCAAGCGTTGCCAATTTATCGGAAACAAAAAAAGCGACATCTTTTAAGGTCTTGCCTTCCACCTCTACATGCAGATCGTAACCGCCGGACATTAAATAAACCGCCTTAACCTGCGGGAACTTATAAATGCGCTCCGCTACAGCGTCAAAACCGCGTTCTCTTTCGGGATCAACACTGATCTCAATGACCGCCTGCACTGTCTCTTTTTTACTCGGTGCTTTTTCCGGATTAATTAAAGCGGAATACTTGATAATGATATTATCTTTTTCCATCTTTTTTATTTCTTTTTCCACATCTTTAACACTGCGCCCCAGCATAGCGGCAATATCTTCCGGTGTTAAACGGGCATCGTTTTGCAGTAGTTCCAGGATCTCGTTCATTTTGGTTACCTCCCCAAAAAACTGCGCCTAGTATAACAGAAAACTGCGCGTATAAAAATCCAGAAAAACGGGCAATCTAAACATAACGGTAAATATCGATACATTTTTCTATTTCGTTTTGGCGATATAGAAATATAGAACAAGGGGGGCGTGGCTATGAGTGTTTCAAATATTCACAACGGAATAACTGCACAACAAACCGGCGGACCATCTGCAAATCAGCCTTTACAAAGAGGAGCAAAAAAAACAGGCAGCACTTTACAGAAAACAGAAGGATATTGTTCTATAAATGATGCGTATTTTGAAAAATCTAAACCACAAGAACAACTAGCGGCGCAACAAAAAGCATTGACTCCAAACAAACCAAACCCCAAATATAATTTATCACAAAAAGCCCCAGAAAAAACAATAACTGATTTTTACCTATCACAAACAGGATCAATGCCTAAAATAAAATTTATAACAAAAGCAGAGACAGAAATAGAAGTTGGAAAATCAGAAACACCTGATAGCGTAATAGTTGGCCAAGCAGAAGTACCAGATGAATTCACTGTTGGTTAATTTTTTTGATATAATCTCTTTATATCATCCCAAATCCCTGCGTCTTTAAATTGAGTATTAACGACATCATCGTGCTTTAATAGCCATTTAAAAAAAAGTTCTCTTTCTTTTTGAGAAAGCTGAAATCTATCATAATTAAAAATATAATCAATATGCCCATTTGAACCAATAAACTCATAGATCATATCAATTAGTTTTATATTATCTAACAGCTCATCTGGAACACCTATTTCTCTATACTCATATTTTCCTACAACATTATCCAGATAAAGTGTTAATTCAGGATAATGTTCCGACATAACAAAAGATTTAATATAATTTTTACTTCTATTATCTTCATGATTCTTTGTCATTCTTATAAAGCTACTATCCAATAAACCACTGATCTCAATAAAGTAATTAAATAATAATGAATTATATACTATGTGTTCTTTCAATAATTTTTCTTCAGGTAATAAATTTCTATCTTCACGCACAACGCCATTAACGGTCTCTTTAACTTTTTCAACAGGAACACAGCGCAAATTCAGCTTAGATATATAATCGATCAAAGGCAGCACTTGCGCCTGTTCCTTAGAACTAAATTTATCTGTATCAATCTGAACATACCTAATCGTGTTATGTTTAACTTCCTGCCAAAAAGCAAATATTTTTTCTCTTTTGGTATAAACATTTTCAATATATTTTTCCGAGAAATATTTTTCCAGTTCGCGCTTAACTTTTTCATGATCACTAAACAGATCAGCGGAGTTAGAAAGAGCTATATCCACACTATCCAGCACAGTAATATTTCGGCCTGAAACAGCTACATTTTCACCAGCAATAAGATCAGACATTAATACATCCAAAACCTCTTTTACCTTTAAAGGATTTTCCCGGTCTAACTGAGCTTCAACAAAAACTCTTAATTCATCTACAGTAATAGCCCCGTATTTTTTTAAAACATCCTTAAAACCCTGTTCTGTCATATTCAAATTATTAAAATAAAACTGACCGGCAGCTGTACTTATAAATTCTCCGGCATTCAAAAAATCATTTTTAACTTCATTATTCTGCATGCCGGTTTTCTCTATAAACAATTCTTTTGATCTTAAAAACTTATCCTGCTCTATCTTAGCTACCAATTCATTATTCTTATAAATAGAAATTTTTGCCTTATCCGGCTCTTGATTAATAATGTAAGGCTCCGCTTCTATTTCAATCCGATATTTATCGCCATTAACCCAGGTTTCCAGATAACGCTCACGATTAACAAACTCCGCAATAAAAGCCATCAGGTTTTCAATAGAAACCATCGGCTGATTATCCGTAAAAATACTATTAACACATGTGTAATCGGGATCAGGTTGATACTCCATACCTTCTGACCAAAGCGTAAAGAAAAAATTCTTGCCGGTAATTTTTTTCTTTAACCAGTCAGGCTTAAAAGATTGTTTATTTTCACCTTTATGTTTCAACATTTTAATGAAACTTTTTAAATATTTTTTATCAAAATGCGTGCCGATATCATAGTACATACGATTTAAAACATTTGAAATTCCCGTTGAACGTTCGGCGTTAAACTTACGAGTAGCATCTCTCATCGCTTCAAAAGCATCCGCTATATTTAAAATCTTATTAAATTTATTTAAAACCTCTACCCCCTCATAACCAGAACCATCTTCTTTTTCATGATGGTAGCGAATAATATCGCATACACTTATCCAATGTCCGTCTATATAATGTTTTTCTGTAAGTAGCGGGATCTCTTTAGCCAAACGCTCAGAAATAAGAGGATGCATTTTTATTACATAATATTGCCAATCGTTTAAGCGATGTGGACTTGAAATTATCTCATCTGGAATATGAACTTTACCAAGATCATGCAGAAAGGCAGCCCAAAATATCAAAGATTGTTCCAATGGAGAAAAGCCGTTATATTGCGCTAACTCCAGGGAAATTTTAGCCACCCCCATAGTATGAGATTCTAAATGCGCACCCTTAACACTGGCAAACATATCCTCAATAAAAGATGCAAAATTGATTTTTTTATTTTTAAATGCATGAATAACTTTCTCATAGGTCTTTTTAGTCTCAATTTTTCTTTCAGAAAAATCAGATTTCTTCACTAAATCATTATCAGCTATAAGATCATTAGAAACTAACGAACCACAAATATCTTCTGAAGATGCGTGAACTTTCCTATCCACCTTAACCCTGCTCCTATATCAAACGTTACTATTTAATCGTCAAATAACACAAACCATTTCAATTTAAAACATACTATAAAAAAGTCACCAGCACAACTCCGTCGGCGAAACTTTAATAGCGCTCAAAACATCACCCGCCATATAAGACGATCTAACGAACGGTCCGGCAAAAACATATTTAATACCGAGCTCTTGCTCGCCATATTTTTTATACTCCTCAAATTTATCAGGATGAACGAACTCCTTAACAGGATAATGTTCTTTAGACGGCGCAATATACTGACCGATAGTCACAATATCGACACCGGCCTCTTTCAGTAAGCGCAGAAGTTCTTTGACCTCAGCTTCTGTTTCGCCGAGCCCCAGCATAAAACCCGATTTAACTTTGGCAAAAGAGTGTTCTTTGGCATATTTCAAAACAGCTAACGACTGTTTAAAATCAGCCTGTGGGCGCACTTCTGAGTAAAGTCGCTCAATTGTTTCAACATTGTGATTAAAAACATCCGGGTAAGCTTTAAAAACAAGATCGAGCGCTTTTTCAGAGCCCTGAAAATCTGGCGTCAAAACCTCCACCGTCGCCTCTGGCAGAATCTCTTTAACAGCAGTAATAGTTTTAGCGAACTGTTCCGCGCCGCCGTCGATAAGATCATCTCGCGTCACCGATGTAATAACAACATGCTTCAAACCGAGTTTTTTGGCGATCCGCGCCACTCTTTCCGGCTCAGCTAAAAACATCC
Organism: uncultured bacterium; assembly: GCA_964448755.1. Classification (GTDB taxonomy): domain Bacteria; phylum Margulisbacteria; class Termititenacia; order Termititenacales; family CAYUXF01; genus CAYUXF01. The sequence continues at coordinate 12,755 of CAYUXF010000030.1, read as the reverse complement.
GATTAATTTTTCTCCCCTTTTCAAGGGGAGGTGTCGCGTTAGCGACGGAGGGGTCAACTTGAGCATCGGAAAGGGGTGAGTGAGTTGTCTCCACCGCACAAAACCGGCAGTTACGTGTGCAGACATCCCCCAGGATCATAAATGTCACTGTCCCTTTATTAAAACACTCGCCGCGATTAGGGCACAGAGCCGATTCACAAACCGTATGGATCTCTTCATCGCCGATCAATTCCCGCATCTTTTTATTGTTATTAGATTTAGGAACTTTTTTCTTTAACCATGCCGGATAATTGCTCATAACAAAATATCTCTAAATATCTCCGTTGTTGTCGGATGAGGAAAGATCATTTTTACGAAATCATCGACCGTAACTTTTTTATTGATCATGACCACAGCGGTACCGATCAAAGACTCCGCGTTCTCACCGGCAATCACAACGCCCTCCAGGACATCATTTTGTTCATTAATAAATATTTTTACAAAACCCTCGGTAGCTTGCTCGGCTTGCGCCATAGCGTTCATATTAAAAGAGAGTTCTTTTATTTTTTGTCCTGCGCCGTCAGTTTTACCGAGAGCAGCTATCTGCGGCTTGGTGAATATCACCGATGGCACTAATTTAGCGTCAAAAGACTCTTTTTTGCCGGCCAAAATATTATTTAAAACAATTCTTCCTTGCGCGCTCGCCGCATGAGCATACAGCGAGAGGCCGTTCACATCGCCAACAGCGTAAACACCAGCAACAGTCGTCTCAAAATTTTCATTAATCGCTATTTCACCGCGCCGCCCTTTTGTTATAGCCGGATCTTTAACCAGCTCAGAATTATATTTGCGTCCCGCGGCCAGTAATATTTTTTCAACATTCAGTTCACGGCCAGATTTCAGCAGCACTTTTTCTCTGTCATATTGTTGCACACTGTCGCCCAGAATAAATTCACACCCCTGCCGCTCCAGCCTGCCGCGCACTAATTTTAACGCCGCATCATCAACACCGGGGATCAATTTATCAAGGATATCGACCAGATATATTTTGACACCAAACGTGCTAAAAAAATCGGCCAGTTCAAGGCCGATCACACCGGCCCCGACAATCAACAAAGAGGCGGGCAAGTCTTGAAAATTAAGGGCTTCGGTCGAGCCAATAACGCGCTCACCGTCAAATTTAAAGCCCGGCAAAAGCAGCGGATCTGAACCGGTCGCAATAACTATTTTTTCAGCTTTGTATTCCTCACTGTTAACACGCACTATCTTTTCCGGCAGAACCTCCGCCTCGCCTTTAATGTAAGTCAGCGGCGAATCCTTAAGACCTTGTTCCAGCGCCATGACCGAACGCTTAATAACACGCTCTTTGCGCGCCGCTATTTTGGCATAATCAAAACCAATATTATCAATAGTCAAACCAAGTGTTCGCGAATTAGACTTTATTTTGCCGTAAAAATGAGCTGAGGCAAGCAGCGTCTTGGTAGGGATACAGCCTCTATTCAAGCAGGTCCCGCCGGGCAGCTCTTTCTCAACTATCATTGTTTTTAAACCATTCCTAGCTGCCAGGTCGGCAATATCATAGCCGGCCGGGCCGGCCCCGATAACGATCAGATCATAGTTTTCCATTCAAACACCTCTCGTCTTCTTTTACCAGACACAATAATATCTAATAGATCCTACCAGAATTAACCTGTGCCTGATAGCGCAAATGTTCCTCATAAGTACGGGAAAACAAGTGCGTGCCATCGCCCTTAGCGACAAAATACAAATAATCTGTCTTTTCAGGATTAAGTGCTGCCAAAACAGCGGCTTTTCCGGGCGAACAGATCGGCCCCGGCGGCAAACCTGGATTGCGATAGGTATTGTAAGGCGAAACAACATCAAGATCCTTGTAGAGCAGGTATTTTTTATGCGGCGCCCCCAACGCGTATTTAACAGTTGGACAAGACTGCAGATACATCCGGCGCTTTAAACGATTGTAAAAAACACCGGCGATCAATCCGCGTTCTTCAGGGACAACAGCCTCTTTTTCTATAATAGAAGCCAGTGTGATCAGCTGATGAAGTGAAAGCCCCGTAGTGTTATCCATTGTCTGCAGTAAAATATTTCTCTGAAAATTATCCAGAAAAGCCTTAATTAAAACTTCCGGCGCAACGCCTTCTACAAAACTATAGGTATCTGGATAAAGATACCCCTCGAAAAAGTTAAAATTATCCAACTCATTATCCATAAGAAATTTATAACGGCTTTGCCAAAAACTTTTATCTAACTCCAGCAGATAATTAAAAACATTTTGTTTATCAATGATCTTTTTATCAGCAAGCACCTCTATTATCTCCTTAAAAGAATACCCCTCAGGAACAACGACAGTGATCAGATCATCTTCAGAAACACCGTAAGCACCATTTAAGCTCTTTAAGATCTTACGCAAAGACATCGTTGGCGATAACGTATAACGACCGGCACGAACGTTGCGATGCCAGCCAGTCACCAGCAAAATAGCCTTAGCATATAATTTATTTCTAATAATACCCTGTTCTTTTAAAGTAAATAAAATATCATTAGCAGTAGAATTACGGTCAACATGAATGACAACTTTTTTGTAATTAAAATTATTGGCAACAGAATAAAAAAGAGACCCGTAAAAAATAAAAACAAAAGCGATCGGCACTAAAACAAAATAATAATAACGCAGAAGCTTCGCCTTGTTATTTCTCACACTAACAAAAATGTGCTTTAAAAGAATTTCGACTCTTTCTTTGACCAGAACAAGAAAATTCCGCTTCTCTTTTTGCTCAACAGATTTCTTTTTTCTATTATTTTTTTTAGGCACTTCTCCCCGCCCCAGCAAGATATTTTTCTAAGATCAACGCCGCCGCATTTCTATCAATAACTTGTCTTCTTTTCTGACGCTTGTAATCGGCCTCCAATAGCCTTTTTTCAGCTTCAGCCGTGGTCAAACGTTCATCTTGCAAAACAATTATTAATTCAGAAAAACGCTCTTTGAGTATATTATAAAACAGATCGACCTTTTCGACAGCAAGCCCTTTTGTTCCGTCCATTTTCAATGGATATCCTAATATTAAACGCGAAATATTTTTTTCTTTAATGATCTCCGCCAATTTAAGGAAGATTTCATCATCATTACTAAGCACCGTCAGAGGAAAAGCAGCGATCTTCAGAGGATCTGTTATTGCCAGGCCGATCCGTTTAGAACCATAATCTATGGCTAGATATCTATCCACCGGCAACTAATTTTTTAGCAGCAGATAGCGCTTCAGTTATTTTAGAAGGGTCGCTACCGCCAGCCTGTGCCTGATCTGGTTTACCGCCGCCGCTACCGCCAACCTGCAAAGCCGCCGCCTTTACTAAAAGAGAGGCATTTAATTCTTTAGTTATCAACGCCGGCGTCACTCTAGCCAATAAAACCACCTTGCCATTATTAGTCCCGGCCAATAAAACCACAACCTCACCAAGAGCATTGACCGCACTATTGGCTATTGCACGTAAAATATCGTGATCAGCTTCACCAATATCGGAGATCAGAACAACCTTATCGTTTATCTTCTCTTTTCTAGAGAGAAACTCATCCATTTTCTTCATCGCTTCTGCCATCGCCTCTTTTTGGCGCTGTTTCTCAGCCAAACGCTGCTGTTCTTTCTCTTTTTCAGCTGCAGCAACGGCAGCTTGTTCCTGCAGATAAGAAGCAATAACACTTTCACCTGCCAACGCCTCAATTCTTCTAATGCCGGCAGAAATAGAGGATTCCTTAACTATTTTAAAGGCCTGTAATTCCGCCGTATTTTTTACATGTTTGCCGCCGCAAAGCTCTTTAGAAAAACCCGGTATTTCAACAACTCGCACATCTTCGCCATATTTTTCGCCAAACAGCGACATCGCACCATCAGCCACTGCTTCAGTATATTTTTGTTCAAATATTTTTAACGGCACCGCTTTGCTAATTTCAAGATTTACCAGCTCTTCAACTTTTTGCAATTCCTCATTGGTCATAGATTGAAAATGGTTAAAATCAAAACGCAGTTTCTCCGGATTCACTAAAGAACCGGCCTGAGTAGCATGAGACCCCAGAACTTTTTGCAAAGCAGCATGCAGTAAATGAGTTGCTGTATGATGTCTGGCCATCGCCAGTTTATCTTCCTCATTTTCAGAATCAATAACCACCTCGCCGCCGATCCCTTTATCGGAACCAAGCGAGCCGGCCCGCGCCCGTTCTTTTTGTTTATTCATCTCTTTTTCAAAACCGTCAGTATCTATCGCCAAACCTTTTTCCTCCGCCATTTGCGCTGTGAGATCAGGCGGAAAACCGTAAGTATCATAGAGCTTAAACACATCCTGACCATCTATAATATTCTTTTTAGCAGCCACTGTTTTTTGATAGATCTCATCAAAGATAGCAAGTCCTTTATCAAGTGTCCGGTAAAAAGATTTCTCTTCACCTAAAATAACTTTTTCAACATAGTCTTTTTTAGCCAAGACCTCAGGAAAAATATCGCCCATCACCTCAGCAATAACGGCAACTAATTTATAGAGGAATGGTTCTTTAAAGCCAAGTTTTCGCCCATAACGGACCGCCCGCCTTAAAACTCGCCGTAAAACATAGCCACGTCCATCGTTGGATGGCAAGACACCGTCAGAAACAGCAAATGTCAGCATCCTGATATGATCGGCAATTGCCCGATGTGGCGTCCCACTCAGATCATCGGCATAAACAACATCTGAAAGCGCTGCTATTTTATCAATGATCGGCATAAAAACATCGGTATCGTAATTTGATCTTTTATTTTGTAAAACCGCACAGATCCTCTCAAAACCTGCGCCAGTATCAACATATTTTTTAGGCAATTCATTCAACCCACCCTGATCATCTTTATTAAATTGAATAAAGACCAGGTTCCAGAGCTCAATAAAACGAGCACAGCCGCTGTTGACGCCACAGACATGACCAGGGACATCTTTTTTATCACAGCGCTCGGCACCAAGATCAATATGGATCTCCGAACAAGGTCCGCAGGGACCGGTCTCGCCCATCATCCAAAAATTATCTTTATCGCCAAAATACATAATATGGTCATGCGCAATATCGGTCTCACTTTTCCAGAGCGCATAGGCTTCTTGATCAGAGTCATGTACAGTGGCATACAACTTATCCTTAGGCAGACCCCATATTTTAGTAAAAAGCTCCCAGGCCCAGGCAATTGCCTCTTTTTTGTAATAATCGCCAAAAGACCAGGTCCCGAGCATCTCAAAAAAAGTATGGTGATATGTATCTTTGCCGACCTCTTCAAGGTCATTATGTTTGCCAGAAACCCTGATACATTTTTGAGAATTAACCGCACGTTGATAAGAAGGTGTTCTCTCGCCCAAGAAAATATCTTTAAACTGATTCATGCCAGCGTTAGTAAAGAGAAGTGTCGCATCGCCAGCCGGCAAAACCGGTGCACTAGGAACAAAAGTATGTTCTCTGGCCTTAAAAAAATCTATAAATTGTTGACGAATATCTTTGCTTTTCATAGGGGCTAATTAAAGCACGAAATGAAAAAAAAATTAATCAGTTATTTTATCTTCCAGGACCCAGGGATTTAAAGAAATCATCTCTGAGAGCTCACTCAATTCATCTAAAAAGCTTCTGATCTTTTTTGTTTTTTCCTGGCCCAAAACTTCCTGATTTACTGTTAAATATTTTTTCAGGTCTTTTTCTATTTCAATTATATAAAACATATTTTCCATTTGTGGTTTACCGCGCAGGCTTTTTCTTAAGAGAGAGATATCAAAATCGTAAAAAAGCCCTTTACCCTCATCAATAACTGCCTTGTTAACATTTTCTTTAGCACCGCTTTTCAACATATTAAAACCTCACTGCTTTAGTTTAATAAGATATCGACAGTTAAGAAAAAAAGTTGTCGAGTAAAGCCAGAAAATCATTTTTACTAAGAAAATCGTTTTTTACAGTGATCATTTTTTCATTATCCACTGCAATTTTCGGCGCACTATTAAGACGAGCAGTTATTTCTTCCGCACTTAATCCGCGCTCCAATAAACGGGCCTCAATGATCTGCCGCGAACTCTGCAAGCAAATTATTCTGTCACACCTCTTTTGCAGACCTATCTGCAATAAAAGCGCCGCTTCAATAATAACGTTTTTTTTATTGTCAGAAAGTTCAGTCAAAAGCCGCTCTATTTGCCGGTCAATAGCTGGATGCATTATGGCATTGAGTTGACCCAATTTCTCACGGTCATTAAAAACAATTTTAGCGAGCAAGGGACGTTCAATTGTGCCAAAAAGAGCGGTGACTTTTTGTTGAACAACCGCGTCATTAGCCAATAAAGAATGGCCGATCTTATCGGCATCGATCAAAAAATAACCATGTTTTTGAGAAATATATTGTGCAGCCAAAGATTTTCCAGTACCAATAATACCTGTAATTCCCAGTATCTCAGCACCCATTAAAACACCTATTCGTTCTCGGTCTCACCAAAGACAAGTTTTAAACGGGACATCTGTTCCGGTACTGGCACCGGATAATCGCCGTTAAAACAGCCCAGACAAAATTCTTTATTCGGCGCATCAAGCGACCTGACCAAGGCAGCTATCGAAAGATATCCTAAAGAATCTACATTGAGTTTTTGAGCGATCTCTTTAACGGAATAATTAGCGGCTATCAACTCGTCTTTACTAGCCGTATCAATGCCGTAGAAACAGGGATTAATTGTCGGCGGTGAAGAAACACGAAAATGAACTTCTGTCGCACCGGCATCGCGCAAGATCTGGACAATTTGTGCCGAAGTAGTACCGCGCACAATTGAATCATCAACAACAACAACCCGCTTGCCTTCCAGGGCCTGGCGCAGAGGATTTAATTTTATTTTAACACCAAGTTCACGCAACATCTGCGATGGACTAATAAAAGTACGTCCAACATAACGATTTTTTATTAAACCTTCTCCATAAGGAATACCGGAAGCTTCAGCAAAACCAATCGCCGCCGGCACACCGGAATCTGGCACAGCAATAACTAAATCGGCTTCAACCGGATGTTCGGCATATAACTCTTTACCCATGTTTTTGCGCATGTTATAGACACATCTATTCTGAATGACCGAATCGGGACGGGCAAAGTAAATGTATTCAAAAACACAAAGCGCATCGCGCTGTGTATTATCATATAAAATAGAATTGACACCAAAAGGCGTCAAGACAACTATCTCGCCCTTCTGCACGGGACGCAACAGTTCGGCACCGACAATATCCAAACCACAGGATTCCGAAGAAACCACCAGCGCATTTTTATTCTTAATTTTACCTAAACAAAGCGGTCTAATCCCATTAGGATCCCGCGCAGCAATGATCTTATCGCCCATCATAATGACCAAAGAAAAGGCCCCTTTGAGGCGCGGTAAAACTTTTTTCAATGTCGAGACAATTTCACCATCATAATACTTAGCTATCATCCCGGCGATCAATTCCGTATC
>CAYUXF010000030.1:0-5185 GCA_964448755.1 uncultured bacterium | reverse complement strand
ATCTCCCCTTTATCATTTACCACAGCTATCCCGGCCGATTCCTGTCCGCGGTGCTGTAGAGAATAAAGAGCAAAATAAACTAAACGACTCGACTCCGCTGCAATATCATCGCCAATAATACCAAATACACCACACATATATATTTATCCCGCCATTATTTTTTGGATCGTATTTTCATAAATATCAACTAACTTAGAGATCTCTTCATTAATAACCGGTTCACCGTCAAGCGTCACCAGAAAATTCTGATCGGCAGTTACTTTTCCTATGACATCATAAGGTACATTATATTCAGCCGAAAGTTTCTTAAAAAGGTCCAGTTTATCAGGCGAAACACTGACAATGGCCCGGCTCTGGGTCTCGGCAAACATCAATGCATCGGCACGCAGCTGACCCTGTTTTAATTCAACTTTAACACCCTGCCGTCCCAGCAAGGCAGCTTCTGCCAAAGCGATCAAAAGCCCCCCTTCGGAAAGATCATGCGCTGAGGTAACCAAACTTTGCTCGATCGACCTGATCAAAAGATTATGCAGATCTTTTTCTTTATTAAATTCCATCTTAGGCGGCAAGCCAACCTCCAGACCATGCAGAACCTTCAAATACTCGGTGCCACCCAGTGAATTCCTGGTCTCACCAAGCATAACGATTAGATCACCTTTGTTTTTAAATTCCATCGTCATCCGCGCTACGCCCGGCTCAATGACACCGACCATACCGATCGTCGGCGTCGGATAAATAGGACCGGTAGCAGATTCGTTATACATACTGACGTTACCGGAAATGATCGGCACTTCAAACTCACGGCAGGCATCGGCCAAACCTTCACAAACTTTACGCATAACCCAGAAATTTTCCGGTTTTTCCGGATTGGCAAAATTCAGACAATCGGTCGCACCCACCGGACGGGCCCCTACACAGGCTAAATTGCGTGCCGCTTCCGCTACGGCAATAGCGCCGCCAGAATAGGGCTCTAAATAACAATAGCGGGAATTACAGTCGGTCGTAGCAGCTATTTTTTTATCTGAACCTTTAACACGCAAAACGGCCGCATCGCCAATACCGGGAACGACAACACTGTTGGTCTGGACCATATAATCATATTGTTCAAAAACATATTTTTTACTGACAATATTGGTCGTCGCCAGCAGTTTCAAAAAGGCATTTGAAATTTCTGCCTTAGAGAGATCGGAAATCGTATCTATTTTAACTTTTTGGACCTCTTCTAAATAATAAGGTTTTTCCTCCGGCACTTCATAGACCGGGGCATCGTCAGCCAGCGAACGGGCCGGCACTTCAGCCACAACTTCGCCTTTAAAATAACAACGCAACATGCCGTCGTCAGTAACCTGCCCGACATCAACCGCATGCAAGCCCCATTTTTCAAAAATATCATAAGCGATCTGTTCTTTGCCTTTTTCCACAATAACTACCATCCGCTCCTGGGACTCGGAAAGCATTATTTCATAAGGAGTCATTCCCTCTTCACGCATTGGCACTTTATCAAGGAACAACTCAATACCACTATTAGAACGGCTGGCCATTTCACTAGTAGAAGATGTCAAACCGGCAGCGCCCATATCCTGCATGCCGATAACAATACCTGTTTTAATGAGCTCTAAACAAGCTTCCATTAGCAATTTCTCTTTAAAAGGATCTCCTACCTGAACTGAAGAACGCTTTTCTTCAGTCTCTTCTGATATCTCAACAGAGGCAAATGTCGCACCGTGAATACCGTCTCGGCCAGTATCATTGCCGACATAAAGGACACGATTTCCAACACCGGCCGCTTTACCGCGGACGATCGGACCGTATAATTCATCTATCTCTTCGGTGCCGGACTGCACAACACCAATACACATAGCATTAACCAGAATATTGGTGCCGTAAGAATCAGAAAAATAAACGTCGCCGGCAACTGTCGGCAGACCAAAGCAATTGCCATAATGAGCAATACCGGCAATAACACCGTCAAAAAGATATTTATTCCAGCTATTGCCGGTATCTATACGGCCAAAACGCAGAGAATTAAGACCGGCTACTGGCCTCGCGCCCATCGTAAAAACATCGCGGATAATACCGCCAACGCCGGTAGCAGCCCCCTGAAAAGGTTCAACTGCCGAAGGGTGATTATGAGATTCTATTTTAAAAGAGAGCGCTAAACCGCCGCCAATATCAACAATACCGGCATTCTCACCCGGACCCTGCAGAACATAGCGCCCAGTTGTTGGAAAAAGCCGCAATAACGGTTTGGAATGTTTATAACTGCAGTGTTCTGACCAGAGGACTGAATAAAGCCCCAACTCATTGATATTTGGATGCCGGCCAAGGATCCTTTTAATATTGTTATATTCTTCGGTAGTTAGACCGTGTTCTTTAACGATCTCTTTATCTATCGCTTTAGTGTCTTTGATCGATGTTGTCACTTAACTGCTCCCTTATTTTTGTTGATGATATATTTATCCCTTTATCCTCAATAAAAAAAATCCGGTCCAGATATTTGCTATTTTCTTGTTTATTAAAGATTTTTTCAATTTTTGAAAAGGGATACCCCGGCCTCTCAATCACTATAAATTTTACCAACTCTAGCAATTTATAAGGATCTTTCCAACTAAAAAAATCCTCAAAGGCATCGCTGCCGATTATATAATATAAATCTATTTCTGTCTTATCTGGAAGTAAATTATTTTGTTGTTCAAGCGATTGTCGGAATAATTTCACAGTATCAATGGCATAAGAAGGCCCGAGCCGTTCCAATTCCAACAAAGAGAGCTCAAACCCAGGATATTTCTTTATAGCTTCTTTTATTTTTAAAATACGTTCCGCCGCCGAAAAGAGTGGTTGTTTTTTATGGACCGCTTGTTTTAAAGGGATAAAGTAGACTTGATCAAGAGTCAGTTTTTCAGCAGCCAAGAGGGCGATATGCAGATGTCCCTGGTGAATAGGGTCAAAAGCACCGCCAAACAACGCAATTCTGCTCATTTTGGTATGTTACAGTGCGGCAAAAAAAATGTAAACATAATTTAAGAAAAAGGAGCTGTAGCGGCTGTTTTTTACATTTTTAAGCTCTTTTGTCAACACAAAGAAAAACATTTCTTTTGCCGCTTAACACGGTTATTTGTTAATATAAAGCCATTAAAATGAAAGGGGGTGTTTCTAGTGGCTAAAGAAATGATAGTTGTGCAAAGCAAAGTAAAAGACTATATTAAAAGCAAAGATCTTCATTCCTCCAGTGATTCTATGGACGCGTTAAATGATGCAGTCTATGAATTAATTGATAAAGCGATCGCCAGAACAAAAGCCAACAAAAGAGGAACCGTTTCAGCAAAAGACATCTAGTAACACTCTATATTCACGGAGGATCTCCGTGTTAAACAAAAGAGCTATCTCAAAAAGATAGCTCTTTTTTATTTTTCTTCTCTAAAACAAATACTCATCATTGATAACTACTCCATTACTATATATTGACCGATTTAATATCGTATGTTAAATTAGTCATATGTATTTAAATAGATTAATTGAAACAACTATCAAAAAAGCTGAGCGATCTTTTCCCGTAATAGTGATTACCGGCCCAAGACAGTCGGGCAAAAGCACTTTACTAAAAAACTATTTTGGTAAAAAAAATTTTTCATATTTATCATTTGATGACCCCATTTTCAGAGAACTTATCCAGGAAGACCCCTTGAGCTATTTAAAAAATCTACCTAAACCTGTGGTCTTAGATGAAATTCAGTATTTTCCAAAACTAACAAATTACATAAAAATATTAGTTGATGAAGATAAAAAACCTGGCCAATGGTTTTTGACCGGTTCTCAGCAATTTTCCGTTATGAAAAATATTTCTGAATCACTGGCCGGACGGGCTGCAATTTTATCTTTACCGCCGTTTTGCCTAGCAGAACACCATAAAACAAAAAATCTCCTCGAATTTATCACCAGAAGTTCTTACCCGGAATTGATAGTCAATAAACAGATCGATCAAAAGATCTGGTACTCAAGTTATCTGCAAACATATCTAGAAAGAGATGTTCGCTTTCTGCTAAACATTGAAAATTTACGTGATTTTGAACAATGTCTTAAACTTTTAGCCGCCCGAACAGCACAAGAATTAAATTATTCTGAAATTTCTAAACAATTAGGTGTTAGTGTCCCAACAGTTAAACGCTGGGTATCTGTATTGGAAGCCAGTTATCTAATTTTTCTGTTACCGCAATATTTTAACAATTACGGAAAACGGATCATAAAAGCACCTAAGTTGTATTTTTATGATATTGGACTAGTTAACTATTTATTGGGAATAAATTCACCAGAAATTGCTTTAAATGGTCCCCTCAATGGCGCTTTATTTGAGACTGCGGTCATCAGCGAAATATTAAAACAAAAATACGCGCAGGGAATCAAACCAGAACTCTATTTCTGGCGCTCACAAAGCGGCATAGAATTAGACTTAATTATACCGGAAAACAGTATCCCCATACCTTATGAAATAAAATTATCTTCTACTATTAAGCCGTTATTTTACAAGAACTTAACTCATTGGGCGGAACTTAGCTCACAAAAAGAAATAAAAGGCTTTTTGATAACTAATTGTTCAGAAAAACTACCGCTACCTAAAGGAATTAAAAATATTTACTGGCAAGACCTGCCCATAATTGATGACTTTTATTTATCTAAAAAAGATCACCCAGAGACCGAGCAGTAAACAATAAAAAGAAAAGTACTTAAGAGAATATTTGGTGATCACTTTAATAAAAAGCGCAATGGCCAGATAAGCGGCTAAAAAACAGCTCAATCCGCCAAAAAGCAAAACTGCAACGTTTATATCTAACGCCAGCAGATCTTTTATTTTAAAAATAAAACCAGCCAAAATTACCGGAATAGAGAGCAAAAAAGAGAATTCCGCCGCGTCACGCCTGGCAAAACCATTTAGAAGACCGGCCGCTACCGTTGAACCGGAACGAGAAATACCAGGAAAAACAGCAAACGCCTGCGCTATCCCAATTAGTAACGCTTTTTTTGAATTGTATTTTGTCTGCACTACCTTCTGTTTGGCACTTAATTTATCCGAAAAAAACAGAATAAAAGCGGTTACCAGCAGACCGAGCCCGGCAAATTTAACCGAACTGAAAGAAGCTTCTATTTTACTTTCCAAAAGCAGACCAATAAAAGCGGCCGGTATTGTCGC
>CAYUXF010000029.1:0-18514 GCA_964448755.1 uncultured bacterium | reverse complement strand
AAAGAAGTGATCAGCTGGACCAAAGATGTTTCTAATTATCGAATTACGTTATTTAAGCGGATCACTAAAACAGAGTTACGGCGCAGTGGTTCCTTAAAGACAAAACAGGAAGTTTGACCTAAAATTAAGTAAAAATAGAGGAGTAAAAAATGCCAAAAATATCGGTAGTAGTACCAACTATGAATGAACAAAAATATATTAAGCCGCTGATCGAATCTTTGAAAAAACAAACGTTTAAAGATTTTGAGGTAGTTGCTATTGATGCTAGTAAAGATAAGACGCCGGAGCTTTGTAAAAAAGCTGGCTGGCGTGTAGTTAAGCAGAAAAGCAAAGGTGTTTCGCTGGCCAGGGCAGAAGGGTTTGCCGCAACTAAAGGGGAGATCATTGCTTGTACCGATGCTGATACGGCTGTTGGCAAATACTGGCTGGAACAGATCAATAAAACTTTTAAAAATAAAAAAGTTGTAGCAACTTATGGGCCGGTCTTTTTTATGGATGGTCCACTATTGTTTAAATTTTTCGGCGCTTTGATCTATTGGCTTTTTTTACAATGGAATAGATTAATTAGAAAAGATCATACTGCTGGCATGAATTTTGCTGTCCGGAAAAAAGCCTATGATAAAATAGGCGGTTTTCGTTCAGACCTCTGGACAGCCGAGGATATTGATTTAGGGTTGAGAATTAGAAAAGAGGGTAAGGTTGTTTATAATAGTAAGATAAAAGTGTATACTTCAAGTCGCCGTTTGTTGGCTGAAGGTGTTTTTAAATTTCTAGGTCATCATATTGCCAATTATTTTAGAATGTATATTAAAGGTAAGGCCAGTGATGATTTTAAGCCGATCCGTTAATTAAATAATTTTAATTGAGAAAAAGCCATTATAATACTATAATTTTTTGTCTTTTGGAGCAGTTTTTGAATGCGCGGCAATAGTAAGAAAAAACTGAGAACAGTATTTATTTTATTTTTGTTGCTCTATTTCTCTGTTGGGTTAACCAAAGGGTGTTTGAATAATAAAAAAATTCTAGTTAACTACGAAGAATTAAAAGAAAAATACAGAGAAGAAGAAGAGAAGAATAAAGAGTTGAAAATTAAGCTGGCGCAGGTAACGACCGACCGATTTATAGAAATTACCGCCAGAAAAAAGCTCGGGCTGGTCAAGCCTGGCGAAGTATTATTTAAGATAGTGGAGGAGTGATCGCAATTTAATATGTCAGAAGAAAAAAAATTAACAGAAAATCAGAATCAAGGGTATGCCGGTGGAGAAGTTCTTGATGGTGTGGTGACAGGTATTACAAGTTTTGGCGCTTTTGTCAGGCTGCCAGATATGAGTGAGGGGTTGGTCCATATTTCCGAAGTAGCCGACACCTATGTTACCAATATTGAAAATTTTATTTCGCTCAATGAAATAATTAAAATTAAGGTTCTAGGCAAAAACAAAAAAGGCAAATACGATCTTTCTATTAAACAGGTGCCAGGTTATAAGTCTAAAGCTGCTCCTGCGCCGGCAGAGCGCGGTAATGAGGGCGCTCCTTTTGTGCCGTCCGGCGGCGGTTATCAAAAGAAAAAAGAAAAAGCTTTTGAGCCTGGTTCTTTTGATGAAATGATGGATAGTTTTTTAAAGCAGAGTGATGAGATCCAGCTGGATGTCCGCAGAAATATGCAGTATAAGCAGGGGTTTAAGAAAAAAGGTTTAATAAAAAAGAAAAAACCAATTTAGCCCAGTGGTTTTTAAAATATTGCTATTTGTTTAAAAATATAGTATCTTCTTTTTCCTGTTTTTGTAGCAGGAATGCTTTTGTGAAGCATTGCACATTTGAAAATTAATTATTTTTTGTTTTATTACGCCCGGGTGGTGGAATTGGTAGACACACAGGACTTAAAATCCTGAGGGAAGTCAAACGCCCGTGCCGGTTCAAGTCCGGCTCCGGGCACCACACACTACAAATTTTTTTATAAAAAAAGATATAATTGCAAAATGCGAGTCTGTTTTATTAATCCGCCGATAGAGGATTTTTATATTACGTCTGTCAGAAGACAGCCTCTTGGTTTGTTATATATTATGGCTGCTTTAAAAAAAGCTGGCCATGAGATATTTTTTATCAACGGACATACTCCCAAACAGAAGATAATTGCCTGGCCGCAGGAGTTTGGTTATTTGCGACATTTTTTAAATGAGAAAGAGGGCTTTCCATTTAAGAATTATTACCATTTTGGCATGAGTTATCAGGAGATAGCGCGGCAGGTTAAGGCGATAGATGCTGAAGTGTTTTTTGTTTCTGCATTATTTACGACGTATTATGCCGAAGTAGATGAGATCATAAATATCATTAGAAAGAATAAAAAAGCGCGAATAGTTTTAGGCGGTTATCATGCCGCTTTATATCCTGAATATTATTTAAAAGAAAAAGATATTGATTTTATTATTGCCGGGGAGGGTGAACTCTCTGCGGTTTTGCTGCTTGCCGCTTTAGATAAAAAGGTGAGTGATTTTACCGATGTACCTGGTCTCTATTTTAGATCTGGTGATAATATCATTAAGACAGAGAAAAAATTTATAGATGACCTTGATCTGCTGGCTTTTCCCGCCAGAGAGTATTTAAAAGAGCGGGATCTCAAGATCTATAAAAAAAGAGCTGTTTCAATGATCATTTCGCGTGGCTGCCCGCACAATTGTAAATTTTGCAGCAGTAAGGATTTTTGGGGCAATCGCTATCGCTATAGAAGTATTGAGAATATTTTTGCTGAAATAAAAGATTGTATTTTGCGCTATAAAACCCAAATGATCAATTTTGAGGACGATAATATTTTTTTAAAAAAAGAATTTGCCGTAAATTTTTTAGAAGAGCTGACGGCTTTACAGAAAAAAGAGCAAGTTCAATTAGATCTGACCGCCATGAATGGCGTTTCGATCGAAGGTGTTGATGAAGAGGTCTTGATAAAAATGAAAGAAGCCGGTTTTAGTGAACTTAATCTCTCACTGGTTACTATTTCAGCTGATCTGCAAAGAACACTGGGACGGCCTTTTAATACCGATAAGTTCGATAAGATCGTCTCTCTAGCCAGATCTCTTGCAATGAATGTTAGAGCTTATTTTATATTAGGGCTTCCTGAGCAGACCAGAGATGAGATTGAGTATACTATCGATTATTTGAAAAAACTTGAAGTGAAGATATTTCCTTCTATTTATTATAAGATCAATGTCCCTTTTAAGGAGTGGAAAGCTCAGCGTTCTTCTTCTTTTTATAATGAAACAGACTTTCTCGAGCGTCGAGATCTTTTTGCATTGTTCAATAAAGCTATAACTGTTAATCGATAGCGAAAAATGATGGGCTTGACTAGCGCTTAAAATAACATTATAAAAGGGGGCCTTTTTAGGCGTTAGTTATTATAAAAAAGAAAAGTTAAGGTGCTTAATTTATGCGTAATAAGAGAACAAAAATTGTCGCGACTGTTTCTGATCTTAGATATGATGTAGAGTTCATTAAAGCGCTTTGGCATTCAGGAGTAGATGCCATTAGGTTAAACACGGCGCATCAAAGTACCAAGACAACTAAAAAGATCATCGATAATATTCGGCAAGCGTCAGACCGCCTGGCGATCATTGTTGATACTAAAGGTCCGGAGGTCAGGACTAGCGGTATAGCTGCGCCGTTATCAGTTAAAGCAGGCGATCAGGTCTATATCTACAACAACGATAATTCTCCGGCAGATAACAGCCGGATTTTTTTTACGGTCAATTTTAATTTGTTTGTCAAAGAAGTGCCGGTTAATAGCGATATATTGATAGATGACGGCGATATACTCTTGAAAGTAACAGATAAAAATGATGAGTTTTTAACCTGTGTAGCTCAAAATGAAGGTCAAATTAAAAATAAAAAAAGCATTAATGTCCCGAATGTTCATTTGAATTTACCGGCTTTGACAGCAAGAGACATTGAATACATTAATTTTTCTATTGCTGAAAAAATAGATTTTATTGCCCATTCTTTTGTCAGAAATAAAGATGATCTGCAGGAAGTTCAAAAGTTGCTAGACAAAGGCAATAGTCCAATAAAAATAATTGCCAAAATAGAGAACAAAGAGGGTGTTGATAATATAGAAGAGATCGTACAGCATGCTTATGGTGTTATGGTGGCCAGAGGCGATCTCGGTATTGAGCTGCCGGCGGAACAAGTGCCGCTGATCCAAAAAGAGATCATTAAAATGTGTATCCGCTATGCCAAACCGGTCATTACCGCGACGCAAATGCTTCATTCTATGATCAACAACCCGCGGCCAACTAGGGCAGAAGTCAGTGATGTGGCTAACGCTATTTTTGACGGTACTGACGCAATTATGCTGAGCGGTGAGACCGCCTGCGGTAAATATCCGCTGGAAGCGGTCCGGATGATCTCGTTAATAGCTAAGAATGTAGAGGACAAAAAAGATCCTGAACATAATGTTGATATTAAAATGGCCGTGCCGATCAGGTTCTATTTGATCAAGGCGGCGGTGGGTGCTGCCAGACAGCTGAGCGCTAAAGCTCTCATGGTGCATTCTATGAGCGGACGTTCGGCCAGATTGTTAGCCGCTTACCGCAGTCAAACGCCAATTTATGCGCTGTGTGTTGATGAAGTTACCATGCGGGCGCTTTCTATAACTTATGGCGTTACTGCTTACCAGCTGGAAATTAAAGAGACGACCGATGAGCTGGTCTATAGTTCTTTTGTTAAACTGCTCTCCGAAAATGAAATTACACCGGAAGATTTGATCGTTATGGTGGGCAATACTCCCGGTATTGCCGAGAGTACTAATTTTATTGAGATCGGCAAAGCGGCTATTTTTACTAAAGTCCGCGATTAAAAATTTCTGTCAAGTTTGTTTTTTTCTTAACGGCCTCTTTTTCTTGTCTGTGCTGGTTTTGGCGATAACCGACCGGAAATTATTAAAGACAAAAAAGTCTCTAAATGATAAGATAATCTAAAGCTATATTAATAAAGGAAGCGGTACTTTTTTTATTAATGTGACTTTTTAGAAAACGGGAGACTTTTCTTTAGTTTATGGCATTATCTGTGGAGAGATTAAAAAAGATCAAAGAATTTCAAAAGAAATTCAATATTTCTTTTAAGGATCAGGAACTCTTAAATAGGGTTTTTTGTCATAAGTCGTATGTTAATGACCATAAACATGAATTTTTAGAGGATAATGAACGCCTGGAATTTTTTGGTGATGCTGTTTTAAAATTAGTGGTCTCTGAATACCTATATTTAAAATACCCGGAGAAGCAGGAAGGTTATTTAACTAAACTGCGGGCTATGATCGTCAGTGATTCAACTCTGGCGGAAATTGCTTTAGCCAATGGGCTGGGCGAATATTTATTATTGAGCAAGAATGATGCCGAAAATGAAGGGCACAAGCGTAAATCAACTAATGCTAATCTTTTAGAGGCTTTGTTTGGCGCTTGTTACCTTGATCAAGGGCTAGAATATGCTCGCAAAGTTATTCACCGTTTTATGAAAGATTTTATCGATCAAGCCGGCAAAGCGGATGCTCTAAATGATTATAAATCAATGCTGCAGGAACATGTGCAGGCGCTTGGCTGGGGTCTGCCTAAATATAAGGTAACCAAGGAAGAGGGGCCAGAACATAAAAAAACATTTTATTTGCAGGTTTTTGTCGGCAATGGCTGGCATAAAATTAAAGCAAACGGTAAAGGGCGGACCAAAAAAGAAGCTGAACAGGACGCGGCAAGAAATATTTTAGAGCAGGAACTCTTAAAAACAAAATAGGCGGAGATATTTATGCGTTTAAAAAAATTGGAAATACACGGATTTAAAACTTTTGCTGACAGAACAGTAATAGATTTTTCTGATACAAAGGGTATCACGGCGATCGTTGGCCCCAATGGTTCTGGAAAAAGTAATTTGATTGACGCTTTCCGCTGGGTTATGGGTGAGCAATCCATGAAAACCCTGCGCGGTTCTAATCAGGAAGAGGTTATTTTTGCCGGGTCGGAAGCCCGTAAGCCGCTCTCTTTAGCGGAGGTAACTCTGACCATTGATAATACCGACGGGACACTGCCGATAGAATATAGTGAGGTTCAGATCACCAGAAAATACTATCGTTCTGGCGAGAGCGAATATTTATTGAATAAACAAAAAGCCCGCCTCAAGGATATTCAGGGCCTTTTGCTGGATACTGGTATCGGCAAAGGCGCTTATTCTGTCATTGGACAGGGTCAGGTAGCAGAGATCCTTCATTCTAAACCGGAAGACCGCCGTTCTTTTTTTGAGGAGGCGGCCGGTATTAATAAGTATAAAAACAGAAAAATTTTATCGTTGAGAAAGCTGGCGGTTACCGAACAAAATCTTACCAGAATGCAGGATATTCGCAGCGAGATCCATCAACAGTTAGAGCCTTTAGCAGAGCAGGCTAAAGATGCCCTGGAATATAAAGAATATAAAAAACAGCTGGCGGAGCTGGAAATAGGTGTTTATAAAGAAAAGGTCTCTCGCCTGAATAACATTAAAAAAGAAATTGAACAGACCATTGGCAGCTATCGCTCGGTGGTTGAGAATGCAGATAAAAAAGTTGAAGAACTGGTAGAAAAGAAACAACAGTTCAGAGAAAAAATAATGGCGATCGAGCAGCAGATCGGAGAATATCGTCAAGAAATTTCTGAAATGCGCCGTCAGCGTGAGGGGGTCCAGGGTGAAATAAATATTGCCCGGGAAAGGTTAAAACATCATAGTGAGCGTGAGCTGGTCATAGATCAAGAAGTGGCCCAGCTTTTGGCCAATAAACAGAATCTTTTAACTAAACAGCAAGAAGCAGAACTCGAGCTGACCGCGGCCGAAAAAGCCCTGCAGGAATTACAAGTTAGAATTGCTAATAAAGGCGAGGAAAATAAAGGCATTTTTGAGCGCTGGCAGCAGATCAGCCGGGAAGATAGTGCTCTGCGCGAGGAACTTTCTAAACTAACCAATGAAATAGAAAAGAAAAAAGGTAATTTACTGGGCATAGATTCCAGTGAAAAATATACCCGGGAAAATATTGATAGAGAAAAAGAAACTATTCGCAAACTGACCGAGCACTTACAGCAGCTGGAGAGTCGCAATAAAGAAATTAATGAGCGGCAAGCTTATGTTCTGGAAAAGATATCTGAGCTGAAGAAGAGAAGAGAAGCTCTCTTTCATGAGAAAACTTCTAAAGAAGAAGAGCGTAAAAAATTATTAGCAGAATACAGTCATACGAAGGAACTATTTGACAGCAAATCTTCACGCTTAAAATTGTTAGATGAAATGAATGAAACCCACGAGGGTTTTCAAAAAGGTGTCCGTTCGGTTTTGACGGCCCGCAAAGATAATATTGCCGGGTTTACTGCTGTGCGCGGCGTGGTGGCCGATCTTTTAGTAACACCGCAAAAATACGAAGCGGCAATTGAAGCGGCGCTGGTCAATAATTTACAGGCGATAATTATTGAGGCAGAAGAAAATGTTGAAAAAATAATTACACATCTAAAAGAACAGGCGTTAGGCCGCGCGGTCTTTTTGCCGTTAAATTCTTTTGAAAAGAACACTGCTATTTCTTCGCCGGTCGGCGAGGTTGCTTCTGCAGTTGTTCAGTTTGACACTAAATATGCCGGTGTTATGAACTATTTACTGGGCCGGACGGTAATTGTCAATGATCTGGCTACCGCCTGGGCTAAACGGACAGAGATTTTTGCTGCTGGTGCTGTGCAAATAGTGACACTTTCCGGCGAATTACTTTTACCGGAAGGTTTGGTGGCGGGCGGTTCTGCTCACAAAGATGCGACATCTCTTCTTGGTAGACAGCGCGAGATCATTGAATTGCGCAAAGATGTTCAGGAATATAGACAATCGCTGGATAAGCTCAATGAGCGCAATAAAGAGATTTCCGTGCTTTTTGAATCTATTGAGCAGGAACTAAAAGGGTTTGGCGGCGAACTCAATAGTTTAGAAGTTGAGCGCGGCACTTTGAGCAATGATCTGGCGCGAAATTCTATTGATAAAGAAAAAGCGCAAAAGGATCTGGCGGAAAATGAAAAGAATATTATAAAGAAACAAGAAGAGTTTAAAGTTGTTTTAGAGCAGAAACAGGTTGTGCAAAATTCCTTAGCGGAACTGAACGCTCAGTTTGTTGAATTGAGTAATGTTATTGCCGATAAGCAGGAAGCGCTCAAAACCGTAGAAAGTGAAAAAGAGCGGGCTAACGAACTCTTGACCGAGATTAAGATCAGTATCAGCAATGCCGAGGGGAATAAACGGCAGATCGAACTAAAAAAAGAGGGCTTGAAAGAATCAATAGCAAAAACCGAGGCGCAGCTGCTCCAGAAGAAAGAGGAAAAAGAGAATAGCTTTGTGCAGAAGCAGGCCTCAGAACAGTTGATCGAGCTTAAAAATACAGAACTGCCGGCGGCCGATTCGGCTATCGTGGAAAAAGAGAATAAGCTGACCGAGCTCGACCAGGAAAGAAAACGTTATTTTAATGATCTGGAAGTCTATGATCGTTTAGAAAAAGAGAGCAATGCTTCCGACCGTGAAGCCAGAACAAAACTCTCTGAAGAGGAAATTAAACTGGCTAGAGTAGAGGCGGAGTATAGCGAGATAGAGCACCGTTTGAGCGCAGAATATGAGCTGACCATGGAAGATGTACTTAGTTCTGATGCGGTAATTGAAGACTTTGAACAGATCAATCAGGAAGTTGAAAAATTACGCCGAAAAATTAAAAGGTTGGAACCGGTTAATTTGCTGGCCATCGAAGAATATGAGGCCCAAAAAGACCGTCTCGCTTTTATTGAAAAACAGTGTAACGACCTGCTCCAGTCTAAAGACGATATTAACAATTTAATAAAAGAATTAGATGAAGTTGCTATTAAAGCATTTAAAGAGACGTTTAATGATGTTAATAAACATTTTAAACGTATTTTTTCTGAGCTTTTTAGGGGCGGCGAGGGTGAGTTGAAAATAATTGATGAAACCAATGTACTGGAATCTGGTGTAGAGATCTATGCTAAAGTTCCCGGCAGCCGTCGCGCGCAGTCTATGACGCTTCTCTCTGGTGGACAGAAAGCCTTGACCGCTATTGCGCTCCTGTTTTCGCTGCTTTCAGCCAGACCGGGCCCATTTTGTATTCTCGATGAGATCGATGCGGCGCTTGATGATAGTAATATCAGCAGGGTAACTGATATTTTAACGAAGTTCTCCGAAGAGACGCAGATCATTATTATTACGCATCGTCAGCCGACCATGGCTATAACTGATACAATGTTCGGCATTACAATGGAAAATAATGGTATCTCTAAATTGATGTCGGTCAAGATGAATAATAAAACTAAAGAAAAGATGTTAGTTTAATTTTAATAAAGGGGTTTAAGATGACGGCGCAAATAATTGACGGAAAAGCGATCGCTCAAAAAATAAAGGATGAAATTGCTGCAAAGGTTTCGGCTATGGGCAAAAAACCTGGTTTGGCGGTTGTCCTGGTTGGTGATGATCCGGCCTCCAGTGTCTATGTTAATTCTAAAGAAAAAGATTGTCTTTCAGTTGGGTTTCATTCAGAAGTTTTTCGTCTGCCTGCTTCTACCAGTGAAGAAGAGCTTTTGGAGCTGGTCCGTAAACTTAATAAAGACGAAAATATTCATGGTTTTTTAGTTCAGCTGCCGTTGCCAAAGCATATTGATGAAGAGAAGATTACCTATGCTATTGATCCTAAAAAAGATGTTGATGGTTTTCATCCTTATAATACGGGGCTTTTGTTGAATGGTTTTTACGGCGGCTTATTGCCTTGTACGCCGGCAGGTTGTCTGGAGCTGATCAAGTCGACCGGGATATCTTTGTCGGGGAAAAAAGCGGTCGTTGTCGGCCGCAGTAATATTGTCGGCAAGCCAATGGCCGTTCTCTTATTAAAAGAAAATTGTACTGTTGAGATTTGTCATTCGCGCACTGTTGATTTGGCGGCGGAAATTAAGCAGGCCGATATTATTGTGGCGGCAGTTGGTAAAGCCAGGCTAATTACTGCAGAAATGGTCAAGCCCGGTGCAGTGGTTATTGATGTTGGCACTAATAGGGTTGATGGTAAATTGGTCGGCGATGTTGACTATGAACATGTTAAAGAAAAAGCCTCTTTTATTACGCCGGTGCCAGGTGGCGTTGGTCCAATGACCAGAGCTTTTCTTTTAAAAAACACTTTGCAGGCGGCAGAGATAGCAGCTTCGTGCTAAAATAAATTTAACTATGAAATATATTGGTGCACATGTTTCTGTCTCCGGCGGAGTGGAAAATGCCCCGTTAAATGCCCAGGCTATTGGCGCTAGTGCTTTTGCTCTTTTTGTAAAAAATCAAAAACAATGGCAGGCCAAGCCCTTAACAGAAGATAATATCCGCAACTTTAAAGAGAACTGTCAAAAATACAATTATAGTTCAGCTCAAATTTTGCCGCATGACGGCTATTTAATAAATTTAGGTAATCCGGAAAAAGAAAAACGAGAAATTTCTTATAAATCTTTTATTGATGAGGCGCGGCGCTGCGAAGAGCTGGGGTTGATCTTTTTGAATTTTCATCCCGGCAGCCATTTACAACTGATTTCGGAAGAAGAGAGCCTTAACTATGTTGCCGAAAATATTAATAGAGCAATTAAGGATACTGAAAAACTGATCTTGGTCATTGAAAATACGGCCGGACAGGGTTCTAATCTGGGCTATAAATTTGAACATCTCAAGTATTTGATAGATAGAGTAGAGGATAAAAAGAGGATCGGCGTTTGTTTGGATACCTGTCATAGTCTGGCGGCCGGATATGATCTTAAAAATAATTATGAGCAGGTTTGGACTGAATTTGACAGAGTGGTCGGGTTTAAATATTTAAAGGCAATGCACTTAAATGATGCCAAAAAAGATGTTGGTTCGCATGTTGACCGCCATGAATCATTAGGCGGCGGTACGCTAGGTATTGATTTTTTTAAAAAACTAATGCAGGACAAGAGGTTCAATAACATGCCCCTTATTTTAGAAACACCAGACCCGGAAAAATGGCCGGCAGAGATAGCTCTTTTAAAAAAATTTGCCGGAGTTAATTAACATTCCTGTTTTAAAAAAGTCTGGTTTTAAGTTTTTATTTTAGTTATTTAATAATATAATATAAGATAGTTGTTCTGAATAAAAAAATAAATAGTTTGGCCTTTAAGTACGGCTAATACAATGAAAGATAAATAAAAATGGCAAGAGTTAAGATAATTGGCGGTAAGAGTCTCAATGGCGAAGTTGTGGTTTCTGGTGCAAAAAATTCCGCTCTTCCTTTGCTGGCGGCTACTATTTTAATAGAGGGGTCTTCCTTTATTTCTAATGTACCGAAATTGACCGATATTACAACAATGCGCAGAATGTTAACTTCCTTAAATTTGACGGCCGAACAGCACAATAATACGATCAGGATCGTCAACAATAAAAAAATTAAACATTTGGTTCCGTACGAGCTGGTGACCAAAATGCGAGCATCTTTTTTTGTGGCTGGTCCTATTTTAGCCCGCACAGGCATGACTAGAATTCCCCTGCCTGGAGGATGTGCTATTGGCGGCCGGCCAGTAGATATTCATTTAGAAGGTTTCAAAAAACTGGGGGCTAAAGTTTCGCTGGAACACGGTTTTATTGAAGTTAAAGCTGCTAAACTGAAAGGCACAAAAATAGTTTTTCCTTTTCCCAGCGTTGGCGCAACGGAGAACATTATGATGGCTGCTGCACTGGCGGAAGGGGATACCGAAATAGATAACGCTGCTTGTGAGCCGGAAATAGAAGATCTCGCTAATATGCTCAATAAAGCCGGGGCTATAATTAGCGGGGCGGGTACACCGACGATTAGGATTAAGGGAGTTGCTTCTTTGCACAATGTTAAACACGAGGTTATTCCTGATAGAATAGAAGCTGGGACATTGATCATTGCCACTTTAATGACAGGCGGGCGGGTTTTGGTTAAAAATATGAACCCCAATCATTTAAATGCGGTGCTGGATAAACTGAAATCTGCCGGCGCTAATCTGGAGATACTGACGGATAGTGTTCAGGTGTTGCCGACCAAAAAATGGCAGGCGGTAGATATTGAGACTAAGCCTTATCCCGGCTTCCCTACTGATATGCAGGCGCAGATGATGACTTTTTTGGCGCTGGCTGAAGGTAAAAGTGTAATTGTTGAAAATATTTTTGAGAATCGTTTTATGCATATTGCCGAACTACAGCGGATGGGGGCTTTTATTAAATTAAAAGACCGTGTTGCTATAGTTAGTGGGGTTAATGGCTTTTCCGGCGCGGAGGTGCGTTCTACTGATCTAAGAGCAGGCGCGGCCCTCTGGCTGGCCGGGCTTGTCGCCGAAGGCGAAACAGTTATTTATGACATAGAACATGTGGAAAGAGGCTATGATAATTTATTAGAAAAGCTCAATGGCTTGGGCGCAAAAATAACAAGGTTAAAATAAAAATGGGATCAGTTAAAAAAAATATATTTAATAAAAGAAATTATTTTTTAGAAGCTTGTAATGAAGTTGTCGATCGTTCGCTTTTTAAGCGTTTTACGCGTTCTAATTTTATTGTTTTTGCCGTATGGTTTTCATTGATGACAATTATTATTGCGGTCC
Source organism: uncultured bacterium (assembly GCA_964448755.1). Lineage (GTDB taxonomy): Bacteria > Margulisbacteria > Termititenacia > Termititenacales > CAYUXF01 > CAYUXF01. Next base: position 5,888 of record CAYUXF010000029.1, on the reverse strand, counting down.
CCTTTTTTTCCAATAAGGTTAATTTTAAAATAGGGGACATTGCTCCTTTTTCTGTTTTTTCACCAGTTGATACGGAGTTTTCTACTAGACAGGATATTTTTGAGACAGAGCGTTTGCGGGAAGAGCGGGCGGCACAAGTAGAGAAAGTCTATGATATTGATAACGAAGCTATCGAAATAGCTAAGGAAAAAGTAGCTCTTTTTTTTAGATCGATCAATAAATTAAAAGAACGTGATCTAAGTGACGAACAGCGCTTTGCTATTAAGGAAAAATTAATCTTTGATCTGCCGCAAAAAAACCTGTCAACAATTATTAATACTGATACCAGCGTGCTTGTTCTGGTGGAGAGCTTGATCGTTCAGCAACTGGAACAGATCATGGCTGGCGGGGTAGAAGATAAAAATAGTCTGGATTTGCGAGTTGCTATTAATAACGAAGTCAGCCGTATGAATTTGCAGATCAGACATAAGGAGATCATTAAAGAGATCTTATTGCAGGCGGTGGAGAATAATAAAACCTTTAATTTAATTGCCACTAATCTTAAAAAATCGCAGGTTCGAGCCAGTGTTTTACCGCGCAAAACCAGACTTGTTAAAAACCAGCCGATAATTTATGTTGGCGACAAAGTGACCGAACAGCATATAGAGATCTTAAAAAAGCTGGGTTTGCACGGTTCTTTGTTTAATCCGCTTAAAATTTTAGCGGTAGCTATTTTGAATTTTATTTCTTTGTTTTTATTGGCCGGCTATTTGGGTAAAAATAAACCGGCGGTTTTAAAAAATAACAAAGAATTGATCTTGATCGTCAGTTTATCGCTTGTTATATTAATGCTAGCCCGTTTCTTTGTTAATCTTGAGCCGCTTTATCTGCCCTTGATCGCCATTGCCTTTTTATTTACGATCACGTTGCATGATATTACTTTGACGGCTATTCTTTTATTTTTGCTTTCTTTTCAAATAACACTGATCTTCAAATATGATTTTTATTATTTTTCAATTTTGCTTATTAATGCACTTCTGGCTATTTATTTTTCCAGAATGATCGTAGAACGCAATGATATAACTAAGGCCGGCTTTTGGACGGCGGTCTTTAGTGTCCTTGTCTTTTGGGCGGTTTCCGCAGCCATGGGCAGATTGGTTCTTGGTTCAGTGCTGGTCCTTTCTTTAAAACTGGCCTTGGTCTCGCTTTTTTCTTCTATGTTAGTACAGGGTATCCTGCCCTATATTGAGGATTTTTTTGGTGTAGTTACTTCTATTAAACTGCTGGAACTGGCTAATCCTAATAATGTATTGCTTAAGCGTTTATTGATCGAAGCGCCTGGTACCTATCATCACTCTATTATGGTCGCTAATCTGGCGGAGGCCGCCGTTGAGGTTACATCTGGAAATCCTTTACTGGCAAGAGTTGCTGCCTATTATCATGATATCGGCAAGGTCAATCGGCCGTATTTTTTTATTGAGAATCAAACCGGGCTGGGAAATCCGCACGATAATATCAATATTAGTTTATCGGTTTTGATAATTCTGTCGCACGTTAAAGAGGGTGTGGAAATTGCCCGTAAACATAAAATACCTAATGTCATTATTGATATTATTAAACAGCATCATGGCACCAGTGTAATGTCATATTTTTACCGTAGTTTCTTAGAGTCTAGCGAAGAGAAAAAAGACAAACTTACTGATGCCGATTTTAGATATCCTGGCCCTAAGCCGCAGACCAAAGAGGCGGCTGCTATTTTATTGGCTGATTCCTGTGAGGCGGCGATTCGTTCTCTGGAAAAAGCGACACCGAGCAAGGTGCAAAATATGATAGAAAAAATTATTAAAGAAAAATTTAACAGCGGTCAGTTAGATGAATGTGATTTGACCTTTAAGGATCTCCATAATATTAAAAATGCCTTCATGCGCCGGCTGGAGGGTTCTTTTCATTCACGGATAGAGTATCCTGACGAGAGTCCGGCGGCGGAGCCTTTAAAATAAATGTTTTACGTTAATTATCTTTTTAAAGCGGCTGATTTTGATCTGAATGTTTATAAAAAATACCTCAAGAAAATACTGGCTTTTTTGCAAATAACCGAGCGTTCTGTTTCAGTTACGTTATGCGGCAATGTTCTAATTAAAAAATTAAATAAACAATACCGAAACAAAGACAAGGCTACTGACGTTCTTTCTTTTGAGCAGTTTGATGATAATTTATTAGGGGATATTTTTATTTCATTGCCTACCGCACGGGCCAATTGCCGTTATTTTGGCACAGAGCTGATGGAAGAGACGGTTTTATTGACAGTCCATGGCCTTTTGCATTTGCTGGGCCATGATCATCATTCAGCCAAAGAAGAGGCGCTGATGCAGGAAAAAGAACAAGTGTTAATGCAAAAATTTTTCAAGAAGGAGTATTATGCAAAAACACTATAGGCGGTTTATTACCAGTCTTAAGTATGCGCTTAATGGTATTGCACAGGCGGTTAAATATGAAGTTCATATGCGTTATCATCTGGTCATGGCGGTACTGGCGCTTTTGGCCGGATTTTACTTGCGTATTAATGAAGCGGAATGGCTCTATTTATTGATAACTATTACAATGGTGATCTTTGCTGAGTTGATGAACACGGCACTGGAGGCCAATGTCGATCTGGTCACTAAAGAAAAAAAACCAGAAGCCCGTTTGGCTAAAGATGTTGCTGCCGGGGCGGTTCTTGTGACATCAATTAATGCTGTTTTGACCGGTTTAATAATTTTTGGCGGCAAATTACTGCCTTTTCTGGTAGAGTAATTTAAAATGGTGTTGGAATTATTTTTTTTAGTTCTTTTGCTGGCTTGTTCTGCTTTTTTTTCTGGAGCGGAAACTTCCTTGACTGCGATCAGAAAATATCATTTACATGAACTTAAAAAGAAAAAGAAAAAAAGTCATTCCAGTTTAAAGTATTTATTTGATAACCCCAGTGCCATGCTGGCGACCATTTTGCTCGGCAATAATTTGGTTAATATCGCCTTAACTGCGCTGGCCACCTTGCTGTTTATAGATATTTTAGGTGCTGTCGGAATAGATAGCCCGACATATGTGACATTAATAACTACTTTTTTTGTTACAACTTTTTTATTGATCTTTGGTGAAGTTACCCCTAAGTCCGTTGCGCTGGCTCATGCTAAATTTTTTGCTTCTTTGGTAGCGCCGGTTATCAGGTTTTTTTCAATAATATTTTCACCGTTCGTTTATGTGCTTAATAAAATATCTTCTTTTTTTGTCAGGCTTTCCGGCGGCCAGAGCTTGACGCAGAATTCACTGGTAACGGAAAAAGAAATTCTGGCTATGATCGATGCGGGCGAAGATTCTGGCGCTATTGAAAAAGAAGAAGAGGAGATGATGTATGAGGTTATCCGCTTTGGCGATAAGATAGTCCGCGACGTAATGACGCCGATAGATGAAGTGATGGCAGTAGAGGAAAACATCACCTTTGCTGAACTATTGCTGGAGCTCAAAGAAAATCCCCGTTCGCGGATACCGGTTTATAAGCAATTTAGGACAAATATAATTGGCTTATTATATGTTAAAGATTTTTTACTGAAAGTTGATCCTGATCGCTATGAAGAAGATTTTGTTTTAAAGGATTTCCCGGCGCTGATCAGAGCTCCTTATATTGTGCATGACGACAGAAAAGTTTCGCGTGTCTTAAAACATATGCGCAGCGATAAGAAAATGCATTTGGCGATAGTCAATAACCGCGAAGAAAAAACTATTGGTATTGTGACGATCGAGGACCTGATCGAAGAGATCATTGGTGAGATCGAAGATGAATACGAGAACTAGGTTTTCTGGGTGCTGGTAATGTTGAGAAATTTTTTGCGGGCGTACTGATCGGTCATGCCGGCAATATAGTCACAGACCGCTTCTTCGACCGTTGCTTCTTCAATATGCATAGAAGAATCCTTGATTTCCGCCGGGTGTTTTTTATAATAATTGAATAGTTTTTCAATGATATGCTGAGCTTCATTGACCTTGGAGAGGATAACCGGGTGTTTATAGAAATTATTATATAAATAATTTCTGAGTTCCTGTATTTTTTCTGATGTTTCTGTGCTAAAGATAATTAACGGTTCAATAGTTTTTAAGACATCCTGATAGCTGTTAATTTTCTGGAGTTTTAAGTTTGCTTCGCTGTTATTGACTAGATCGGTTATTTGATAATGGATCAGTTTTCTAATATTGAGGTTCTGTAATTCACTAGCGGAGAGATTGCTGTAACTTTGCTGATGCAGGTCGGTCAGCTCTTTCCAGATAGTGACATTGGCGTATAGCTCGTTCATGTCGAGCAGGCGCGAGGTAATGCCGTCATCGGTATCGTGGCTGTTATAGGCAATTTCATCGGCAATATTGACCGCCTGTGCTTCCAGTGAGGGGCCTTCCAGACTCTCTATGCCGCTATTGTCGTAAGGAGAGCGATGCTTAATTAAGCCGTCTAAAGTTTCATAAGTTAAATTTAAGCCGTCGATCCCGACGTATTTTTTCTCGAGTTTTTCTACTATTTTTCTGCTCTGCCGGTTGTGTTCAAACCCGCCGTGGTCTTTCATCAGCTCGTCTAAGATCTCTTCGCCGGTATGGCCAAACGGTGTATGCCCAAGGTCATGGGCCAGTGCAATGGTTTCGGCAAGATCTTCGTTTAAACGTAAAATTCTGGCAATATGACGCCCTATTTGCGAGACCTCTAGTGTATGGGTTAACCGGTTCCGGTAATGATCGCCCTCTAAGGCGACAAAAACCTGGGTTTTATGAAGTAATCTTCTAAAGGCTTTGGCGTGGATAACGCGGTCCCGGTCGCGCTGAAATTCGGTGCGCGATTCTGAGGCGATCTCCTGGTATTTTCTGCCCTGGGAATATTTGCTTAAACAGGCATAAGGTGCGAGTATTTTTTCTTCCTGGTTTTCTAATTCCTGCTTGGTGATCATTAATTTATGTTAGCAGGAAAAAAGATAATAAAAAAGAGAGATCTGAGATGACCTGTCTTTTTTCTCATTTAACAACTATAATTTATTAATGCATCCAATCTTTTTAAAAATAGGTTTTCTGGAAATACGTTATTACGGCTTAATGTATGCGCTTTCGCTTTTGATCGCCATTAAGGGTATTGTCAGTGAGTTTAAGCGCCGCGGCGTTGAATATGTTGAAGATGATATCTTGAACATCATTATTATTACTTTTATTGGCGGGTTGATCTTTGCCCGACTTTATTATGTGCTCTTTAATCTAAGTTATTACTGGCAGGCGCCGGCGGAAATTATTGCCCTTTGGCATGGCGGGCTCGCTATTCATGGCGGGATCATTGGCGGTGTGCTGGCCGGTATTTGGGCTACAAAGAAATATAAGATCAAAACCTGGTTTTTTGCCGATGCTCTGGCTCCTTATTTAATGCTTGGTCAGACTCTCGGGCGTTTTGGTAATTTTATGAATGGCGATGCGCACGGCCTGCCGACTAATTTGCCCTGGGGTCTGGTTTTTCCGGCCGGCACTCCTGCCGGCAATGAGTTTCCGGGTATGCCACTGCATCCGGTAATGCTTTATGAGCTTTTTTTAAATTTTGTTTTTTTTCTGATCCTATTTAATTTAAGAAAAACCAAGTATAAAGACGGCTATATATTTTCGCTTTATTTGATCCTTTATTCGATAGGTCGTTTTGTTGTCTCTTTTTTTAGGGCCGATAGCTTAATGCTCGGTTCTTTTCGCATGGCCCATATTATCAGTGTGGTAATTGTTGCGCTGGCTGTTTTTCTTATTAAAAAATATCAGCTCCATAAAGAATAAATAGTTTATTCTAAAATATCTACGCTTATTCCCTGATAAACCAGGTTTTTTAGTTCTTCAACATCGCGGTTTTTCATCCTGACACAGCCATG
>CAYUXF010000028.1:17069-18771 GCA_964448755.1 uncultured bacterium | reverse complement strand
ATAACATGGGTATGCTCCAGAGCACCAACCAAAATAAAAAGACCGGAGAAAAAGAACAACGTCGGCCATTCCACTTCATTTAAAACCTCTTCCGGGTTCATGCCGGAAACCAGCAGCAAGAGAAAACCGCCACCCAATGACAAAGAGGCCAGATCTATTTTATGAAGATTATGTGTCATAAAACCAATAATGATCAAAAAAAAGATCATGGCGGTTTTAATTAAATATTTTTTATCGGTAATAGCCTTGGTTTCATCAAAAGAATCTAGGACATTTTGGGCCCCTTCTGGCTTGATTAAATCTTTTCTGTAAATAAACTTTAAATAAATTAAATTAAATATCCCGACAATAATAATAATTGGCGTATTATTATAAATAAAATCCATAAACCCCAGACCGGTAGCGCCGCCAATTAAAATATTTGGCGGATCACCTATTAGTGTAGCGGTACCGCCAATATTAGCAAAAAGTATTTCCGCTATCAGTAATGGAATTGGATTGATCTTTAAAGAGTCGGTAATAGCAAATGTTATTGGCACAATAATTAAGACCGTTGTGACATTATCTAAAAAAGCTGAAAATATCGCGGTAATTAAAGAGAGGAACAGTAATATTTTCCAGGGATCGCCGCCGGTCGATTTAGCCGCTTTAATGGCCAGGTATTCAAACGCCCCACTTTTTCTAAAGACCGCCACGGTTATCATCATGCCGATCAATAACCCGATAGTATTAAAATCTATAAAGCTAACTGCCTGCTGTTGGCTTAAGATCCTAAAAATTACCAGCAAAAAAGCGCCTAAAGAAACAATTATTGCCGAAGATATTTTCTCCGAAACAATTAGGGCGTAAGAGATCAGAAAAACACCAATGGCAAATATTTTAGGATACATAATTTTTACTACTTAAATAAAAAAAATCGTAAATATAAATAAAAAGAACTGATGACAATAGTGCCTAACATTAAAGGAAAACCAATCTTAAAAAAATCTAAGAATTTAATATGGTGATTACTGCGGCGTGAAAACCCAACCACAATAATATTGGCTGCCGCACCAATAATTGTGCCGTTGCCGCCCAAACAAGCACCCAGCGAAAGTGCCCACCAAAGAGGCGTAATACCAAAAGGGCTAACTTTACCAATTGATTTAATAATAGAAATCATTGTTGCGGTATAGGGAATACTATTAACTATTGTTGTGGACATAGCCGAAAGCCAAAGAATGAACATGGTCATTTTAGAAAGCACACCGCCGGTAAACGACAGCATTTTTTGCGATAAAGCCAAAATAACATAAGTTTCTTCCAGCCCGCCAATTAAAACAAATAATCCAATAAAGAAAAAAATAGTCGGCCACTCAACTTCGCGCAAAATCTCTTCCGGATCAAGACCAGAGAGCAGGAGCATGGCAAAGCCGCCACCTAAAGCAATAGTAGCCAGTTCCAACCCGACAAAACTATGCATAACAAAACCAATTAATATTAAGACAAAAACTATTAACGATTTAATTAAAAATTTAACATCGGTAATTGTTCTGTTTTCATCAAAAGCGGTCAGCCTGTCTTTGGCATCAAAAGCGGGGATCAAAGATTTCGCATAGATCTTCTTTAAGCACCACAAGACAAATATAGCAATAATAATAACAACCGGCATGTTGACCGAAAGAAAATCCATAAATCCGAGTTCCGTCGCACCGCCGATCAT
>CAYUXF010000028.1:0-16969 GCA_964448755.1 uncultured bacterium | reverse complement strand
AGTGTATTAAAATCAATAAAATGGATCGCCTTTTCTTGATTCAGCACGCCCAATAAGAGTAAGAAAAAGGCGCCAATCATTGTCAAAACAGCTGCGGGTATTCTTTCAAACACAATGAAGATATACGTAATAACAAATATACCAATAGCAATAAAAGCCGCACTCATTATTTAACCCCGTTATTCCAAATGGCCGAAATTCGCCCGTTTTTACTTTATTTTAATCCCCGCTGATCGCCATGGAGAGCAGATCAAACTTATTAACATATCCTATAAAATTTCCTTCATCATCAATAACATGCAGAACGGTCCGGCCAGATTTATCCATAAGGTCGGCTGCGTAGCTAATAGAATCTTCCGGTTTAATAGTTGGATACTCTTTGACCATAAAATCCCGGACCGGACGCTCCAGAATATTTTTCATGTTATCGGTAATTTTATTAATGTCCGGCAAAAAAGATGTATTATTAAGCGCCTTCATATAATCTGGGATACTGGCATCGATAATGACAGAATCACAGATACCGCCCAAATATTTATTTTGCTCATCAACTACCGGCAGACAACTGGTCCTGTTAAGGATCATCATACGGATCAAACGCCGAATAGTTGTATCGGCAGAAATAGAAGTAATATCATTAAAAAGAATTTTTTTTACTTTCATTTTAGAACACCTCTAATTCTAAACGGTCTAGATTTTTTTTGACTTGTTCTATATCACCAGTTTGTTTATCGATACTTTCTACGTTCGTCAGCGCCGTTGCCCAGCCAAAACGCAAGGCTTCCGCCTCAGACATTCCGGTATAAAGCGCATAAATAAAACCGGCAACACCGGCATCACCATAACCTAACATATTAACTATTTTTAGATTTTTAGGCCTCAATACATAAGCATTTTTGCGTGTTACCGCCACAACATTCTCTATTCTGTGTGAAAAAATAACTATCTCAATATCTTTAGATTGGCCAATGATCCGGCGGCCTTCTTCAATAAACTGCTCCACGCCATCGATCTGTTTACCAAAAAGCGTATGATTACTGCGCATATCCGGATTAATTAAATAAGGACCTTCTTTAATAGCAATCTCAGTTAGATCAGGTGCGGCATGAACTATCGGCTTACAACCATACTCTTTAGCCAACGCAACTAACTTGCCGTAAAAATCCCGCGGCACACCCGGCGGCATAGAGCCAGCGATCACCACATATTTAGTCCTGTTCAATACTTTTTTATAATTATCTATGAACATTTCCAGATCTTCCGCTTCCACTTCGCGGCCAGATTCATTAATTTCTGTCAATGTATTTTTAAAATTATCTATAATGGAAACATCTGTCCTGGTTTCCGGCTCCACATGAATAAAATTAGTAGTTACCCCCTCTTTGCGGATCTCTTCGGTCAGCATCCGTCCGGCATGACCGCCGGCGAAACCCATGGCAATAACATTATCGATACCCAGTCTTTTTAAAGTTATCGCAATATTGACACCTTTGCCGCCCGGTTGAGTTATTGTTGTTTCTTTATCATGTAAGCGATGCAGTTTGTGAGTACGAAAATCATCAACTAAATATATTTTATCTATGGCCGGATTGAGTGTAATTGTTGTTATCATATAATAGGTGATCTCCTTTTTATTTATTGTCTATTTCTTGATCTCTTTGCAGATAGACATCGTTGCCATAAATATCATTCACAACTATAACAGGAAAACCCTCAATTGTTAAACGCCTAATCGCCTCTGTTCCCAGGTCTTCATAAGCAACAATTTCTGCTGCCTTTATTTTTTTTGCCAGCAAGGCCCCAGCCCCACCAACGGCAGCAAAATAAATCGCTTTGTTTTTTTGAAGCGACTCTTTAACCTCGGCCGAACGCGGCCCTTTGCCAATGATCCCTTTTAAACCATAGTCTAAAAGCGCCGGTGTAAACCCGTCCATTCTATCACTGGTAGTTGGGCCGGCAGAGCCGACCGGTAAATCTTTATTACCAGGGGTAGGACCTACATAATAAATAGTTTCGGCTTTTAAATTTACCGGCAACGGTTCTTTATTTATCAGCAATGAAAAAAGCCTTTTATGCGCGGCATCTCTGGCAGTATAAATTTGACCGGAAAGCAGCACAATATCACCTGCCCGCAGCTTTTTTATATCATCATCTGTTAAAGGAAGCTTGATTTTTATTTTTTTGGCCATCAGAAAAAGTAATTCCTATCTATTGAATAATAACAGTTAATTTACTCTGGAATTATAGCAAACCAAGAATTGATTAACTATATTTTTTTTTAAAAGCATTGTTAATGTTAGCTACCAGTATCTGTTTGAGATATTCTTTTTCATTTTCTTGAAAACGGGGATTATTATTTATTTTACTAAAAATATTGCGTAAACCATCTGTTTTAATATTTTTTTCCTGTAAATTATTAATTATCTCCAGATCGGTTCTCGATAATACTTCGTTAGTCATTTTATACCCCCCACGATCTCTGTCACCAATATAAATACCCTGGTTTAACAAATTTATACCTTAAAATATATCGATATTTTTTGTTGTTTTTAGTGACATTTTGGGGGTTTGACAAAACCAGTCACCGTTTATATAATTCCAAGCCTTTAATATAAGGAACAAAAATTAAGAGTATTTAAAAAGAGGAGCTCAAAATGCCAGTACCAAAGAAACGCCGATCGATCTCTAAAAGAAGAACGAAACATGCTGTCTGGAAAATAGAACCAAAAACAACTGTTAAATGTAAAAACTGCGGCGAGATGTTTTTACCGCACACCGTTTGTCCGGCTTGCGGTTACTACAACGGCAAAAAAGTGATGGTAACTGCCACAGAAAAATCGGCAGCCCGTAAAGAAAAGAAAAAAGAACAGCCTAAACAATAAGCGGGGGCCATCTATATGAATATAATTCTTGACGCAATGGGCGGCGATTACGCGCCGGCAGAGGTAGTAAAAGGTGCTGTCAATGCACTGCATAAACACACTTTCAAGGTAATTTTAGTTGGTCATCAAGAACAGATATCAGCAGAATTAAAAAAATACCCAATACAGCCGAATATCGAAGTTGTTCACGCCGAAGAAAATATCGCCATGTCCGAACACCCAGCACAAGCCATCCGTCAAAAAAAAGGTGCCTCAATTAATGTTTGCATGCGTTTATTAAAAGAAGGCAAAGGCGATGCCGTTGTTTCTGCCGGTAATACCGGAGCGGTCATGGCCTCAGCACTCATTAACCTCGGCAGAATTAAAGGAATAGAACGCCCTGCTATTTGCAGTGTTTTCCCGACAGTTAAAGGGCGCACAGTAGTATTAGACCTTGGCGCTAACTCTGAAAACAAGCCAGAACATTTAGTGCAATTTGCCTATATGGGCAAAGCCTATATGGAAAAAATTATCGGCATTGAGAATCCGCGCGTCGGCCTTTTAAATATTGGCGAAGAAGACGAAAAAGGAAATGAAGTATACTGCACTACTAATCAGTTACTGCGAAAAGAAACCAAACTCAACTTTATTGGCAATATTGAAAGTAAAGATATTCTACAGAACGAAGCGGAAGTTGTTGTTTGCGACGGATTTGTCGGCAATGCCATTCTGAAATTTGCCGAAGGGATGATGTTCTCTTTAAAGAAAATGCTTAAAGCCCGCATTACCAGATCACCGCTGGCCATTCTCGGCTCACTTTTAATGATCCCGGCTTTAAAGGAATTAAAAAAAGATCTAGATTACACCGAATATGGCGGTGCGCCGCTTCTGGGTGTTAACGGCATTGTGATAATTACACACGGCCGGGCCAAAGCCAAAACCATTACTAACGCGCTGGTAGCCGCCAGCAACGGAGTTAAAAACAACCTCATGGAAGCGCTGAACTCCATCAGCTAAATAATTCCAGCCGTTTTTGACGCAAAGGAGCTTTTCATGAAAAAAAATATTTACGCAGCTATTACAGGTATCGGTTCAGCCGTTCCGGAAAAAGTTATGACCAATGAAGATTGGGCCAAGCTAGTTGATACTTCTGACGAATGGATCAGCACTAGAACAGGGATCAAAGAGCGGCGGGTAACTGACGCCTTAACATCTTCCTCTGATCTGGCTTATGCCGCTTCACTTAAAGCCATTGAAAATGCCGGTATTGATAAAGACCAAATTGACATGATCATTGTCGCAACCACTACACCCGACCACCCGCTCTTCCCATCTACTGCTGCTATTTTACAAGAGCGCTTAAAATGTCAGGCCTACGGTTATGATATTTCCGCCGCCTGTTCCGGTTTTGGTTATGCCTTCACTACCGCGGCCCAGTTTATTGAGAACGGCTTTTGCCAAAATATTTTACTTGTTGCTGTCGATACCTTAACCAAGTTTGTCGATAAAACAGATCGCTCTACCGCTGTCCTCTTTGGCGATGGGTCCGGCGCAATGATAATTTCCGCCGCCCAAGAAGAAGGACATATTGCCTCCTGCATGGGCCTTAAAGGTGCAGGCGCAGAATATTTAATTGTTAAAGCTGGCGGTTCACGCAAACCGTTAACCCAAAACGAAGTTGGCACCACCCACCAGTATATTACAATGGATGGCAAAGAGGTCTTTAAGTTCGCCGTTACAATTATGGACAAAGGAGTCCGCGATGTTTTAGCTAAAGCCTCACTAGAGCTCAGTGATATAGACCTTTTCATTCCACATCAGGCCAACACCAGAATAATTGAAGCGGCTCAAAAAAAACTACAATTACCTGAAGAGAAACTTTATATCAACATACACCGCTACGGTAATACGTCAAGCGCCTCTATTCCTATTGCTATTGACGAAGCTTACCAAGAAGGTAAACTTAAGAAAGGTATGCTGATAGCGACTTGCGGCTTTGGCGCCGGATTAACCTGGGCCGCCAATATCTTCAGGTGGACTAAATAAAGGAGTAGTGATCAATGACAAAAACAGCGTTTATTTTTCCCGGCCAGGGTTCTCAGTCTGTTGGCATGCTCAAAGAGCTGGCGACAACTAATGAGCAGGCGGCTGCAGTATTTAAAGAAGCGGATGCTGTTTTAGGTTTTAGCCTCTCAGAAATAATTTTCAATGGACCAACAGAAAAACTCAACCAGACAGAAATAACCCAGCCGGCGATTTTAACCGCCTCAATTGCTATGCTAAAAACCATTCCAGAACAGCCGGCGATCGTAGCCGGACACTCGCTAGGCGAATATAGCGCCTTAGTAGCAGCAGGAGTTTTAAGTTTTGACAGTGCCTTAAAACTAGTCAGTCAGCGCGGCCAATACATGTCGCAGTCCGGCATTGCAGGTGGCATGGCGGCAATTTTAGGTTTAGAAGATCAGGTTATTGAAGAAACTATTGCCTCTTTTGGCGAAGCGGTCCAGATAGCCAACTACAATTGCCCCGGGCAAGTAGTTATTTCAGGTCAAAAAGAGGCTTTAGCACAAGCCTGTCAAAAACTATCAGCAGCTGGCGCTAAACGCGCAGTAACGCTAGCGGTCAGCGGACCATTCCATTCCAGTTTCATGAAACCGGCCGCCGAAAAATTCAAGGAACTGCTCAATAATACGGTTTTTGAAAAACCTTTAATTCCGATCATTGCCAATGTAACAGCCGAATACATGAATGAACCGTCGGAAATCAAAGAACTGCTCTACAGACAAATGTATTCTTCAGTCCTTTGGACACAATCGGTCAAAAAAATGGCCGCTGAAGGCATTACCAATTTTCAGGAAATCGGACCGGGAACCGTCTTGACCGGTTTAGTAAAAAAGATCGTTAAGTAATAAAATTTTTAGGAGGAAAAAATGGAAGATCTAAAAGACAAAGTAGCAATAATCACAGGTTCAGCAAGAGGTATTGGACGTTCTATAGCAGAAAAATTTCTCGCTGCCGGCTGTAAGGTAGTCATTTCAGACGTCAATAAAGAACTCTGTGAAGCAACTGCCAAAGAACTGGGTGAGAGAGCTATCTCTATTCCCGGCAATGTCACGGTTAAAGCAGATGTAGAAAATCTCATTAAAGAAACTAAAGAAAAACTCGGCTCTGTAGATATTTTAATCAATAATGCCGGCATTACCAGGGACGGTCTGTTTATCAGAATGAAAGAAGAGGACTGGGATCTGGTTTTAGATATTAATTTAAAAGGAGCTTTTCTCTGCTCACAGGCAGCAGCCAGCGTTATGATGAAACAGCGCTCTGGCAAAATAATCAGCATTGCCTCAGTATCTGGCCTTTTTGGCAACGCCGGCCAGGCCAATTATGCTTCATCTAAAGCAGGTATTGTCGCTTTAACTAAAGTTATGGCCAGAGAGTTAGCCGGCCGCAACGTCAATGTCAATGCCATCGCGCCTGGTTTTATTAAAACCGATATGACCGATAAGCTCTCTGATGAGATAAAAGAAAATATCAACAAACAGATCCCGCTCGGCAAAATGGGTGAAGTAGAAGATATTGCTCAGACTGCCCTTTTCCTTGCTTCTGACCGCTCTCGTTATATTACCGGACAGACCATTGCTGTTTGCGGTGGTTTAACTATGCAGTCTTAATTTAGAGTTGGCAGAATTGGATTGTTTATTTATAATTTAAAAATGCGTTTATTTAAGCTCAGTAAAAAATAAAGGGGGTGAATTAAATGGCAGTAACAGAAGAAGAAATATTTAATAAGGTGAAAAGCGTCGTTGTAGAACAGCTTGGTGTTAGCGAAAGCGAAGTAACCAAAGAAGCTTCTTATATTGATGACCTTGGCGCTGACTCTCTTGATACAGTTGAGTTAGTTATGGCCCTGGAAGAAGCTTTTGATACAGAAATTCCTGATGAAGTTGCAGAAAAACTGACAACTGTCGGAAGCACCGTTAATTATATAGCAGAAAATCTTGCTGAATAATTGTTTTTTTAATTGCCTGTCTGAAAAAATCAGGCAGGCTGAAAGTAAAAAGGGCAGTTAAATTAACTGTCCTTTTTATTAAAAACTGAAAGGTAAAAAAAAATGGAAATGAAACCACTTACTATAGGAAAATATACAATTCAAATACCGATCATCCAGGGTGGTATGTCTATAAAAAACTCCATGGCTCCTTTGGCTGCCGCTGTTAACAACGCGGGCGGACTTGGTGTAATTGGCGCCTCCGGCATTACGCCAGAAGAAGCAGTGGAAGAAATAAAAAAATGTCGAGAATTAAGCGGCGATTATCCTGTTGCCGTTAATATTATGTATGCCATTTCACGCTTTAGAGAAGTAGTAGAAGCTTGTATTCAAGCCGGTGTCAATATTATTTTTACCGGCGCCGGTTTTTCAAAAGATATTTACAAAATGGTTCAGGGCACTTCCACTGCCGTAGTTTCAATTGTCTCTTCAGTTAAAACCGCGGTTCTGGCAGAACGTCTTGGTGCTGACGCTATTGTTGTTGAAGGCACTGAAGCAGGCGGACACCTAGGGACCGATCGGCCACTGGCAGAGATCTTTCAAGAAATTCGCGAAAAGATCAAATCTATTCCGGTCATAGCCGCCGGCGGTATTATTGATGGCAATGATATTGCCGAATATCTTAAAAAAGGGGCCGACGGTGTCCAAATGGGGAGCCGCTTTGTTTGCGCCGAAGAATGTTCTGTTCAACCAGCCTACAAACAAGCTTATATCAATGCGAAAAAAGAAGATATCTATAAAATAGAGAGCCCGGTCGGCATGCCTGGCCGCGCTATTAAAAATAAATTTCTAGAGAAATTAATGAACGGTGAATTAAATCCATTTAAAGGCTGTCCTTGGCTTTGCATTAAAACCTGTAGCAGAAAATACTGCATTTCACAAAAACTGCGTAATGCTGTAGACGGCGATATTGATGATTGTTTGATTTTCTCCGGCGCCAACAGCTGGAAGATCAAAGATATTTTGCCGGCAGGAGAAATTATAAAAAAATTGGTAGCCGAGGTAGCTGCCGTAGCTTAGGGAGGAATTATTTTATGACAAACAAACGGGTAGTTGTTACCGGAGTAGGCACCGTTAATGCCCTGGGGCATAATACCGCTGATTTTTGGTCCAGATTAATTGACGGTCAATGTGGCATCAGCAAAATAACAGCCTTTGATCCGGCCGAACACAAGTCACAAGTAGCAGGACAGGTAAAAGATTTTGATATAACAGCCTACGGTATTGAAAAAAAAGAAGAGCGCAAAATGAGCCGCTTTATTCAATTAGCAGTTGTCGCCGCTAATGAAGCGGTTAAAGACAGTGGCTACAATATAGCCGAGAACCCTCAATCTATTGGCGTCCTCATTGGCAGCGGCATTGGCGGCATTGATGTCGTTGAAGAAAATTACCGGGTCTATCAAGAAAAAGGTCCGGGCCGGGTTTCGCCATTTATGGTACCAATGATAATTGCCGATTCAGCTTCCGGTGTAGTTTCTATTCAGACCGGGGCACAAGGTCCTAATTTATGTACAACAACCGCTTGCGCCTCCGGCACACACTCTATTGGCGATGCCTTTAGTTTAATTAAAAACGGAAAAATTACAGCCATGATAGCCGGCGGCACAGAAGCTTGCATTACACCATTGACCGTAGCGGGGTTTGCCTCCGCTAAAGCACTTTGTTCAGACAGTAACGATAATCCAACTAAAGCCTCGCGCCCTTTTGACGCCACCAGAGGCGGCTTTGTTATTGCCGAAGGTGCCGGTGTTTTAGTCCTGGAAGAACTGGAACACGCCTTAGGCCGTGGCGCCAAAATATACGCCGAAGTAGTCGGTTACGGCGCAACTGGTGACGCTTACCACATTACAGCACCTGCTCCGGAAGGAGAAGGTGGCGCCAGAGCCATGCAAATAGCGCTGAAAGAAGCCCATTTAAAACCGGAAGATATTGATTATATCAATGCGCACGGCACTTCAACTTCATTAAACGATAAATACGAAACAGCAGCCATTAAAACAATTTTTGGCGCTGAAACAAAAGTAAAAGTATCTTCTATTAAAGGGGCTATCGGACACTCACTGGGCGCAGCCGGCGGTATTGAAGCGGTGGTTCTTGCGAAAACAATTGAAACAGGAATTATCCCACCGACAATTAACTACCAAAACCAGGACCCTGAATGCGATCTAGATTATGTTCCAAATAAAGCGGTCAAACAAGAAGTGCGGGCGGCAATGTCTAACTCTTTTGGCTTTGGCGGTCACAACGGCATTATAATTTTCAAAAAATACCAGTCCTAGATAAAAAATCTAACTTATAAAAAAGGCGGCCATTAAGCCGCCTTTTTTATTCATATTTCAGAGCGTTAACTAGATCTTAATATTTGCTTTTGTCATGGTATATTTACCGGCAGCATCTTTAGCATAAATTTTCATTTCAATAGTTTTGGCCTGATAATCTTTCGGCAGAGTTTTATAAGAGACCCAGAGACCGGAAGAACCCTTCTTAAACTGGAGCGTCTGCCCAAAAACTACCGCACTAACTTTGGTCACTTTATCAGCATTTTCTTTTATCTTAACCTTAAACGTAATAACCTCACCGGTCTTAGGCGGTAGTGGTTTAATAAAAACCTCGGCTGGGTAAAGCTCAGCCGCCACTTTAGTATTGTTATTTTGCGGCGGCAGTTCAGCCTTTTTTTCTGGCACAGAAATAGTCAAAGAGCGTTTACGGGTGATAACGTTGTCATTTTTATCTTTAACAAAAACCTTATATTCTGTTTTACCAGCTGGCAGATCGCCGGTAATTAAAACCTTTGCCACCCACAGCGTTTCTGCTGCTTTCTGCGCCGCTACACTGCGGCCGTTATTGAGAACAATATTGATCTTCTCTACCGCTTCCGGTTTATTTAAAACACCAATATAAACTTCCAGATATTCTCCCTGCTGAATAAAAGCTCTTTTAGCTTTAACTAAAACATCATTTTCCTGTAATAAAGCTTTAGCCTGGGCAGTCGTCAGTACTCCTTTTTTAGCCGGCAGTAAAGCGCCAGCAGACGGATCACCTAAAACTTCGATATTATATGATTTAGAATATTTGCGGCTGTCTTCACGCAATAAATTAAAGACCAGCAGATAATTACCCGGTTTTACTTCAGCTGGTATATCGATCAACGCCGACCAGATACCATCTTCGTTCTTATTCATAACTACATTTCCGGAAATAAAATTGCTCCCGAGCGCAACACTTGTAAACTTAGAATTAGAAGGCACCGCCAATTCTACAGAGGCTTTAATACCGGGCTGAAATTTTTTCGGCATAGTTTTAACCAAAAAGAATTCTTCGCCGTCTTTAGCTGAAACATCATCAATATTTTGTATTTGACTCTCCTCACTTATAACTGTCTGATATTTATAACCGTACTGATTTCCATAACGGTCATTTAACAGCAACGCCACATTGACAGTCGCCGTCTGAACGGCATTATAAAAAACCTGCTGAACATAATTACCCTGCCCGGCAACTGAAAATTCCTGGCTCTTGTTGGCAACGGCAAGATCAAAACCGGCAAATTTTTCCGCATTAATAAAATAAAGTTCTACATAACCGGACAGCGCATTATCGATCATCATCAGCGGGAAATCCTGATAATATTCGGCAATAACTTTGCTCATAGCGCCGGTCCTGGCCAACAGCATAATAACTTCTTTTTCACTGATCTGTTCGGCAAGCGGATAAAAATCTGCTTTTTTATAATACCCTGTCTTTAAAAGTGCCTGCGCAGCTTTTTCCGCCGCCCCATTAAAGCCTTCTTCACGGTTAAATAAGTAATCATAGCCTTCGATCCGCGCCAGGATCTTTGCTAGATCGCCGCGCAAAACCAGTTTATCACTGATATCATCAAAAACATCATCCTGCCCTAAATAACCTTTTAAATAAACAACATCTATATTATCAAACATCTCCGGCAGTTTTTCAGGCGACTGCACACCGAGACTCAGTACAATATAGTTAGCCAATTCCTGAAAAGTTATTGCAGGTTTAAATTTATTTGTGACAAAATCTTTAGTAAAAATTATTTTTTTGATATCTTTTAATTGTTTTTGTTCTTTTATTTCAGCAAACGAATTAAATTTTAAAATATTCCGTTCTATTTTTCTGTTCTTATATTCCAGAACAAAATTATTTTGCCCCTCTTTTAAAGGCAATTTAACTGCCAGTTTGTTTTTATCTAGATCAACAGGATACCCTTTGCCATTGATAGTTACCTGCTCACTGCCGATCACCTCAAGATCAAAGAGAAGTGCCTTTTCTTCTGTTACCAGATAATCGTGCGGATAATTAACTAAAAACCGTTCGGTAATAACCGCTTCTTCCTCTGTCCAGGACGAAGGGAAAAAGACAGCAAAAGAATCAAAAGAAATACCGGCATAATGACAAGCCTCCAGGGCATAGTCATCACCAGGATAATAAGCATATTCAATATTAAAACCTTTGAACGGCTTAATAGCAAAACCAGCTGTTACCGCATTAAACAACTTGTAGCTGGTGCCAAGCGGATAAGGATATTGATTGATCCCAAAGCGCAAAAGAAAATATTTATAAGGCCAAATCTCCAGGCCGCCGTGCAACAAATAAGGATATTCTCTGTTTTGATAAAAATCGGCATCAAGCAGCAAAAGCATTCTGCCATCGTAATAGGAAAATTTATTACCCACGGAAACAATAGAATCGAGCGGTTCATTAAGCTTGTTCTTCCAGTGGATCTGTCCGATACCGCCGCTGGAATCAATAAAATTTCGAAAATTAATACCCAGAGACCAAACGCTGGTAAGGTCACTAAACAAGCCGAGATCCAGATCAGAGCCGTAGGCCTGATAGTCATCTAAACCATCAGCACCGGAAGCACCAATAGCAATAGATTTAAACGCTAAACCTACATTGAGGTTTTTAAAAAAAGTATTGGCGTTAGCGCTGACTAAATTGATCGCCACACCAAAATAATAAGCATCTTGATAAGCCTGAGCCTCCTGGACCTCTGAAACCAGCGGGCGGCCATTAAAAATATCTTCAGCCGCAATAACATTAATGCCGCTGATCTTTTTGCTCTTATAACCTACACCAAAAGCAACACGCTTCAGCGGAAAAGTAAAAGCCGCATTAAGATTATCCACATCTTCAAGCAGAGTATAAGAAGAGAGGTAGGTATTAGGTTCCTGACTGCAAACTAACAGCGCCGGATTCATAAAAATAGCCTCCGCTGAACTGCCCAGCGCAACACCAGCCATACCCAAGGCGGTAACACGCGGCGAAATAAGTAGATTAGAATCTCTATCTACATCTATGCTGTCAGCGGCTGACAAAAGAAAGCCGGTTAAAAAAACAAAAAGAAAAGCTGTTTTAAAAAAATATTTAGTCATTTTCCCTCAATATAAAAAATTTTCTTTTGCCCAATAATTCTCTTTTGCCGGCACTTTTTTGCACAACAAAAACAGCATAGACACCGTTGGGCAGTTTATTGCCGTAGGTACTTTTAAGATCAAAAGGGACTGAATTAAAGCCGGCACGGGCGCCGTTAGTCCTGGCGGAAAAGGCCTGCTGATAAACCATCTCGCCATTCATACTGTACATATAAATTTCCACATCTTCGCTTTTGGTCAACTCATAAGTAATATAGGCGTTATTGGTAGCTGGCGAAGGATAAATGATCAGGTCGCCAGCCATTTTAAATTTATTAGATTTGACCCAGACAGTATTATTAGAGACCGCTGTCTCAGGCACAATATTAGCCATACTAATGCCAATGGTATGTGCACCAATACTCAAAGCATCAGTAACTTGATATTCAAATACCGTCGTAATTCCGTCAGGATAAACAGCATAAGAGTAATTAGCATAAGGATTAGTAGTAGTTACTGTTACACCATCAATGACCAGGACAAAACTGTTAAAATTAATAGCGGCACTGCTGGTAACCGTAATAGCAATTAAAGGGGCATCCGCTACCGTTTCCCCGTTAGCCGGTGCGGTCCCGTCAAATTCAACTTTAGTTATATTAATGGCAGCATTTAAAAAACAACCGGCCATTAGTAAAAATATTATCAATTTTTTTAACATTTTTTCCTCGCTTTATTTTACACTCTCAGACAGCCAACTGTCGAACTCTGTTTCAGTAATAGGCTCTTGGCCGCTCTGGGCCGCAGCGTTAATAATTTTAGCTCTTCTTAAAACAGCTTGCGCTTCTGCTCTGGTTACCGAATCGTTAGGGAAAAATTTACCGGGTTTTTTATTGGGAATTATCCCTGTCACAATGGCCGATTTTATATAGCGAACATCTGGATGATTAAGCGGCACATCCTGCGCCGGCGCAGCGACAACCTTAGCCTGCCGCAATTTACCGTAACGGCCCAATAATCTGCTCATTGCCGCTCTGGTCAAGATCTGCTCACCAGACAAACTTTTTTCTTGTTTAATAGCCGGTGTTTTAGCTGTCGGCACACTTAAGGTCTCCGGAGCAATACCCTCTTCAACCATATAAAATTCCGGATAAGTAAATTCAACATCATCGTCAACAATTATTTTATATTTATTGAGCTGTTCCTGTTTGGCTTTAGTATCCATCGTCACAGGTGCAGATGAGATTGCCAAAGTCTCTACTACTGAAAAATAATTAGAATAACTGTTATAGTTTTCACCTTTAATACCGTTCCCTTTAATCATTATATTGTAAGAACTTATTTTCAAAGTATCTGGCACCCGCCAGCTAACTTCCCAGAGATCTGTTTTGCGGTCATAAATTAAAGGCAGTTCCGCGCCGTCGGGAAATACCGCAGAGACCGCTTTCATTTTTTCCAGTGAGGCGACCGTTAAACGAATATCTCGACCCGCCACCACCTCAAGAGGCGAAACAACACCGATCATTAGCTTAGAAACTGTCGGTTCACTCTCTCCTTTAAACTCCTCAGAAATGGGTTGAGCGCTATTTTGTACAACAGACTGTCCCGGTTCATAATATCTGGTATCATCCACCCGGTAATCCCAGGCAGTTTTACTGCCGAGCATCTCCTCAATAACTCTATTGATCTCCGGTATTCTAGCCAGAGCGGCACAGACCTCCGCCCGGGTGATATAACGCGAGGGATAAAACCGTTCTTCCTGCCAGCTGGCGGGCATTAAGCCGGCCGCTTTAAATGTAGCAATATGATCAGCACCCCAGTGTTTGGCAGAAACATCCAGCGCGACATCGCCATTAACAGGCGAGACCGGCAAGGAACCAAACCGGACAAGCATTGCCGCCGCCTCAGCACGCGTGACATTGCCCTGTGGTTTATAAACATTGCCCGGATATCCTTCCACAATGCCATATTTGCTGGCGGTTTCTATATAACGCTGGGCCCAAAAATAAGAATTAATATCTTTAAAAGAAGATTTTTCACTATAAACCAGAGGCAAATCTTTAATACGCACCAGTAAAGCGGCCAACTCTGCGCGCGTAATATTGCTGTCCGGTTTAAAAAGACGCGAGTGAGGATAAGCCTCTACAAAGCCAAGCGTTGCTAAATATTCAATTTCTCTTCTGGCCGTATGCTGCTGAATATCATCAAACGTCACCAGTCTGACTACGGAAATTTCCGCCTCCAATAAGGCGCCAGCCCGATCATACGATTGGACCAAAATTTTATTTCGGCCGGGATCTTTCAGCTGTGCCGTACCGCTAAAACTAAAATCGGTCATGACCTGCGCCCGCTCATTATTAATAACCACCGCCATGCTATTGCGGGCCTGCCCCTTAACGGGGATCAGTTCACGGTAAACAATAGCACCATCAAGCGGTTCAACAATAGCCAAAGAAGGGAGCGCATCAATAAAAAGACTTTCAAAACTCTGTTGTGCGGTATTGGCCGCCTTATCTTCCGCAGTAATTAACAGCGCATAAGCGCCGCCGGAAATAATTTGCGGCACCCGCCATTCTCCCTGCCAGAAACCATTTTGCCAACGGAGGCGCAATAAAGAATTATCTGGCATGACCAGTGTTATCCGTTCGGTATCCTCATCGCTCTTTAAAGAAATTTTAATAAGATCACCAGGTTTAGCCTCTTGCGGCTCTACTTTAATATCATAAAAAGCGGGCGGCGTTTGATCAAAAAACACATTAAGTTTAGCGGAAATTTTACTTTTAGTGCCCTCTTCATTGCGGGCCAGCGCATAGATATTATTAAACCCTTCTGTTTTTAAAGGAACATCTGCGGCCAGCCATTCGCCATTTTCATCACTCTTAACCGTTTTAACTTTTTTCTCATTAACATAAATATCAACCATGACATTTTTATTGGCCAGACCGCGCAAGGCAATAGTATCCTGATTGGTATACTTATCTATCTCCGCTGCAGCAAGAAGACTAACTAAAAAAGAGACTATTATTAATATTTTTTTAAACAATTTTCTTCCTCTAAATTATCTCAACAACTTCATCGCTTTCGACCTGCTTTATTTTAACTTCCGGTGCTGTCAATTCATCTTTATTTTGTGATCTATTAATAAATTGCTGTTGCTCATCTACCCTAATAGTCTCTATTTTCGGCAATTCTTCTGCTTTTTTCTCCGGCTGGAGTTCAGCTTTAGAAATAATTTCTATTTCCGGCCGGCGCAAATGAGCTCTGGTAGCGTCACCGTAAGTAATGGAAATATAAGACTCGTTGCCAAGCGGCGCTTCCTGATAACGCAATGCGTAATCTATCTGTAAAAATTTATAGCGAAACCCTATTCCCAGCGTAGTATCTCTCTCTTCTACACCGGCGCGAAAAGCCACCGTATCAAAAAGCCAGTATTCTGCACCGTATCTGGTCCTGATAAAATCCAGGTCATTATGGCGGTCTACCGAGAACAGTAAATTATTATCTAGCAAAGAAAGAGAAGCGCCGACAACATAATCTTGCTTAAGATGTTCTATTTCTGAAGCATTATTAGAATAAGTATAGTCGCTCTGTGCAGCGTTCTTTAAGGCGGCCCCCAGCGAAAGAATTTTATTGAACTTATAGATCATTCCAACATCCACCGAATTAGATTTAGCATCAACAAAAGCGATCCTTTTATGGAGCAGTTTAGCGACAACACCAAAATAAAGATTATCAAAAAATAATTTGCGGCCGTAACCAAGCGAAAGCATTCTGGTATAGTTCTCGATGTTATCGCCCTCAACAGGATGGCCGTATTGATCGAGCTCATCTGAACCGGTAATAGTCCCGGCATCTTCTGACAACAAAGAAAGCCCTATAGTATCTTTTTCCAGCGGATAAACCACATTGAGCATTAAATAATTAAATTCACCCAATAATTTTGTGGACATACTGGTGAACTCAAAAGAACGTGCCACGCCCAAACTGGCGGGATTTAAAAGCATACCGCCGGCATCATTAGCACCAGCTAGACCCGCTTTACCCATACCCCAATAGCGAGCAGTCAACGCCATTTTGGCAAAATCCACAGGTGTTCCATCGCCATTGACCTCAAAAGCCAATGCCGTTGAAAACAACAACATTGCCGCAAGCAATAAAATATATCGCGTGGCTCCCCGCCTCATTTTATCTCCTCAAAATGACCATTTTGCCCTTGGCATGATCCTGGTCTTTTTTACCCTCAACTATCAAGACAAATAAATAAATACCATTAGAAAGTGGCCGATCAAATTTGTCACGACAATCCCATTCCACTTCGTTATACCCGGCCGAAGTCCCCGGCAAGCCCGGCGAACTAACTTTGATAATATCGATCAACTCACCAACCTCGTTGTATACCAATATCCTCGTTCTTAAGGCGGTATCTTTTAAATAATAAGTAAACCTCAGCCGTTCACCGGAATTAGGATCGTGGGGATTTGGAAAACTGGTAATAAATTTATCGTGATCAATACCGCCGGAATCACCGGTGGCATCTTCATCGACAATTAAACCGTAAACATTGAGCGAAGCGACCATCACGTTCCCGGCATTATCTACAGCATAAATAGAAAGGTCATATCTGTTACCAGCCGTCATAGCGGCATTAAAGTAGAGGATCTCATTGAGAGCATCAAAAAGTGAATTGG
>CAYUXF010000027.1:1509-19355 GCA_964448755.1 uncultured bacterium | reverse complement strand
CGTGAGCTCTCTCCGCGAAAGCGCGGGGAGAGCGGCGAAAGCCAGAGGGGTTAAAATGGATTGTTTTTAGTTGGACAGTAGTGACAAAAAATAAACTATCGCTATTACTTTATTTAATAATCGGCATTATTTAAAAAACCGAACTCAGTGCCAACTCCACAGCCAGGCGTCCCTCCAGCTGACCGCTTTTTATTTTAATATCAGCTTGGTGCAGTTCTGTAAAAATTTTTTTTAACTCTACTAAACTGTATTTTTGAGCGCCGGCATAAAGCTGTTTAATATAGTAGGGATTCTTTTTTAAATAACCGGCTATCTCAAATTGATTACGCCCCTGCCCGATCAGCTCTTTAATTTGCAGCATTGTCCGCACTTGGGAAATAAAACCGCCCATGATCATAATTGGACTATTACCCTCTTTGACCATCCGGCCAATGACCTCATAAATATCGGCAAACGACCGCCGGTTAAAAAGGTCCTGTAATTCAAAGGCTTCCAGCTCACCTTGACTGGCCGCCGCCTTAATGTCCGCCAACGTAATATTCTTTCGCTCACCGGTATAGACAATTATCTTATCTAGTTCATTGCTCAAATTCTGCAAAGCTGTGCCGGCAACTGCTATCAGTAATTGAGCCGCGTCGGCACTGATAGTATATTTTTTTTCTTTAAGATAACCGTTAACAAAACCAATTACTTTATCTTCTTCCCAGGACGCTAAGCGCTTAAACTCTTTGACTTCAGCTTTTTTCTTTAAGAACTGTGCGGCTTTTTGGCGCAGATCGACACTGCCGTTGACGGCAATAACTACAGTTACCCCCTCGGGAATATTTTCTAAAGAAGAAAACAAGAGCTGTTCTTGTTTATCTTTTTCTTCTTCATTTTTCTGGCCGGCGGCACTTTTTAAAAAATAAGGTTCTTTAATAATCACCAGTCTGGTAGCGCTAAATGTCGGCAAAGACTGGATATTCATTATTATTTCGTCAAACCGCTCTCGCCTGCCATCTATCTGCTGATAAGCAAAAGTTTCCAGCCCAGGCGGCACAAGTTTTTCTTTAAGAGCGCTCAGTTCTCTATTGAGCAAAAATTCCTCTTCACCATAAAACAACAGCAGTTTACCAGGCATAAAAAGCGCTCTCCTCGCTCAAGACAGTAGAAGGCCCGTGTCCGGGATAAACTTTTGTCTCTGGCGGCAGATCGAATAATTTCTTTAACGAAACCATGATCTCGCGGTAAGAACCGCCCCAGAGATCGGTCCGGCCGTAAGAACCGCAGGAAAACATGGTATCGCCAGAAAAAAGACGATCGTCTATTAACAAACAAGAACCGCCCAAGGTATGTCCCGGTGTGGGAATTACTTTTATTGCAAAACCGGGAATAGCAATACTATCAATATAATGGTGGTCTATTTTAAACGCCGGAATATTAAAATAATCAACTTGAGATTCTATTAAATACTCATCTTTAGCCGGAAAATATACCGGCAAACCAAGCTCCTGCTGTAAAAACCCATTGGCAGAAATATGATCATAATGACCATGTGTATTAATGATCGCCAGCGGTGTCAGCTCTTTTTGTTTTAAAAAATCGGCTATCCGCTCGCCATTGGCCCCAGGATCAATGAGCACAGCCTGTTTTTCTGAATTATGTAAAATATAACAATTGGTCTCCAGCGGACCAACGACAATTGTATCTAACTCCATTTAAAAAACCTCTTAGTTCAAACTAATATTAAAAGCAAAGCGCTCTTCTTTTTCATACCAGGTCAACCCCACTGTCCAGCAGCAGATCTTAAAATCAACGCCATAATTCCTGTTGCGCAGGCGATCATCAGTCAAAGAATAGTCCTCCTGGTAAGAGAGCTTAATCTTATCAGACATTGAAAAGAACAATGTATAGTTGACCTCTTCTTTGGTGGAAAGATTAAATTTATCAAACTCAAACGGCGAAGTACCATTCTCTTCAAAGGTATTTTTATAACCGGTCCGCAAACTAAAAACCTGCCAGGACTTCAAATAATCTAAATTATAATAGAATCTTTTCCAGGCACCAGCCTGATAAGGACCATTCATATAGCCGGTTTTCATATATGTAGTAGACGGTATAAAGCGCCCGTATTGACCAAAATCGAGCGGACGATCTAAGACCACATCCCAATAATTTTTATTGAAGTTTTTATTGCCATAGCGCTCGCCCTCTTCTTTTATGTAAGCAGTAAAAAAAAGCGACTTGAATCCGGCACCGGTATCATAAATAGAATAATACGGCGAAATAAGTGTCAGTTTAGGCTGATAACTCAACCACTGATAATTGACCAGTTCACGGTCAGTTACATCAATAACAAACTCAGGATACTGTTGATTAGATGGCGGCAGAATACCCTTAAAAAACTCATCGATCATCTGTGTTTTATCACGGTAAGGAACGCCTAATAAAATACGGTGCTGCCAGCCATAAGAAGTCCGACCGCCCAACCCTGTTAAATAGTGAGCTCGCAACTGGCCGCGCTGACTTTGATCTAACTTGTAATTATTTCTAAACCCTGTCCGCCAGCCCAATTCCGAGAGATAAGCAATATCATAGGTGCCGTTTAGCTTCTCATTTTTATAATAACCGATCCCCACTTTGGCATAATTACCCTCAACACGATTATAGCCAAACTGCGGGATAACATCAGAAATGTCTCCGGCGCTGCTGTAAACATAATTCGGCACATACATCAACGGAACACCAAACCCGTAAATGATAGCGTGATCTGCCACAATATCCCACCACTGCGGATAAACGGTAATTCTTTTAGCAGTAACATGATTGCAGGGCCGGCCGCTTATGGTAGCGTAAGGACAACTACTCTGGTAAGGCTCATCTATGACGATCTTATCACGGTATATAGAAACATTTTTCCCGCGAATAAAAACATTGTGCAGATTCAAACTAACCGCAGTAGCATAGCCCTCTTCTTTTTTAAAATCATAAAAAAGGTCATCGCCGGTCATCCGGCTGAGATCGCGATTAAAAAGAAAACCTTCACTGATCGTAATATTCTCATCATCGGTATCAAGCAAAGTCCGATTAGCCGAGACCAGATAATCTTTATAGATCAAGATCACATTGCCAGTCGCCTCAATATAATCATTTTCTTCCAGATAATGAACAAAATCCGCCTCAATAGAAAGTTCTTTATACTTATCGCTTTTGATCTCCTCTGTCTTTTGCAAATAATCTTTTTCAATATACTTTATTTTCTCCAGCGCATTAGGTGTCAGTTCAGCGTTATCATCAATACTATTCATAGTCGGCACCGACGCCGGCAATAAAGAAACAAAGAAAAACAAGCCAATAATCAAATTAAATCTACTGTGCATTATTGACCGGCACCTCTTCATTAGATTTATTAACAAATTTTGTGATCTCTTTGCGGAACATCAATTCGGCAGTACCGGTGCTGCCGTTGCGGTGTTTGGCGACAATTATTTTAGCTTCAGAATTCATCTGTGTCCGATCATAATAGTCATCGCGATGCACGAACATAATTAGGTCAGCTACCTGCTCAATTTCACCAGATTCACGGAGATCGGACATCCGCGGTGTCTGGTCGTTGCGCTGTTCAATACTGCGGCTGAGCTGTGAAATAACAATGACCGGCACATTGATCTCTCTGGCGATCGATTTTAAAGAACGGGCGATCTCAGAAACCTCCTGAAAACGGCTCTCCGGTCGTTTCTGCGCACCTTTTAACATCGTTAAAAAGTCGATAATTATTAATCCGATATCGTGTTCTGCCTTCAAGCGCCTGGCCTTAGCTTGCAATTCCAGCGTTGTCATAGAAGATGTATCGTCAATAAAAATAGGAGCTTCACTCAAACGGCTCATCGCCCTGGCGATCTTTTTCCAGTCATAATCCTGCATATTTTTTGTTTTCAAACGATGTGAGTCCACCTCTGCCTCAGAACAGAGCATTCTCTCCACGAGTGATTCCTTGGACATTTCCAGTGAAAAGATCCCGACCGGCACTTTATCTTTAATTGCCATATTTGTCGCAATATTCAAAGCAAAAGCGGTTTTACCCATAGAAGGACGGGCCGCGATAATGATCATATCAGATTTCTGAAAACCACCGGTCAGGGCATCGACATCAGAAAAATGTGTAGAGATACCGTTAATACCGGGTTTATCGTATTTATCATTAATTGTCTCCATGACCGTGTCCAGAATTTCCGGTAGCGCCACAAAATCGCGCTTAATATTTTTTTGAGCCAAATTAAAGATCTTTTTCTGGGCTTCATTGAGAACATCTTCTACTTCCGCATCGGACTCAAAAGCACTGGTGACCATCTCACTGCCGGTCGAAATGATCCGGCGCAGAGTATCGTAACTGTCAACAATTTTGGCATAATATTCAATATTACCGGAAGAACTGACAGCGTTAGCCAGATCGGTCAAATAGAGACGGCCGCCGGCCAGATCTAACTTACCCTTTTTTTTAAGAACTTCTGCTACCGTCAAGATATCCACCGGTTGATTTGATGATGATAATTCAGTGATCGCCTCAAAAACAAGCTGATGCGATTCTTTATAAAAAGCCTCGGGACTCAAAAGATCGACAACTTTATTGACTGAAGAGGGGTCAATTAACAAAGCACCTAAAATAAACTGTTCGGCTTCTATATTTTGCGGAGGTAATTTGTCTTCAGGCATAAGACGGTTATTGTATAAAAAAAATTGAGATTACACAATCATTATGATAATATATTGTTATATATTACCGGGGGGATTCAGATGGTTAATATTAACAATAATTTTAATAATTATGCCGCGGCAGCCGGCGGTGCCGATGAAATACGCAAAATAATCAAAAAAGAAGAAAAAAAAGGTGCTAAAGCCTCTAATGTCTTAAAGTCTATTAAATTATTCCATTTAGCTCATCAAAAAGTCAAAGAAGAGATCGCCAATGCTTTAAGTGAAGAGATCGGCCAAAAAGTAGAGACCAACAGCAAGATGGTCGACGATGCTATTTTCGGCCTCTCGCTCAATAAAATTTTTGAAAAAGACGACAATGGCGAGGAGATCCTGGCTCCGGACATTAAATCCGCTTTACAACAGTTCGATTCCGAATCACATGAAGCCAGAGAAGCTGTTTCCACTAAATTAAGCCAGGGCAGCAGCGGCAAAGTTCCTGCCGACCATGAATTAATTGATATGGATCTAGATGAGATCTCCTGGCGAACAACACAGAACCCGAATATCTTATTTAACTAACAGATACTTTTCTATTCCGTCACAAATCGCCACAGCCAGTTTTCTCTGATAAGTATCGGTTTTGATCATCTTCTCTTCCTCGCGGTTAGACATAAACGCCGGCTCAATTAGCACACCGGGCATTGGTGTATGGTTAAGATTATGCATCTGGGCTTTTTTAATGCCCTTGTCTTTAACACCGGTCGCTTTGACTATCTCCTGATGGACCGCCCGGGTCAATTCATAATCTACTGGTTTATAATAATAGGACTCAGCTCCATTAACCGTATCATTAATAAAAGAATTAAAATGGACGCTTATTAAAATATCTGCTTTATTTTTAATAGCAAATTCCGCTTGCTCCTCCAATGACATATAGCGGTCATCTTCACGCGAAAGATGCGGGTATGCACCTCTATTTTTCAATTCAGCCGCCAGTTTTTTAGCAACTTCCAGTGTCAGCGTTTTCTCCATATAGCCGCTGCGCGCAAGAGCGCCGGCATCAACACCGCCGTGTCCCACAATAATAGCAACTTTTACACCTTTGATCTTCTTGGTTTTCTCTGCCGGCACCAATTCTTTTTTTTCTGGCGTTAATCCTTCTTTTACTTTATCGACGATCTCTTTAGCTGGCGCTATTAAAAAATCGCCGCCACCGCTTTCTGGAGTAACTTCCGCTACGGCAACTGCCGTTTCCGGAACAATTGCCGGTGTAGTTTCAACCGGTTTAAAGTGCGGTAATCCATTTAAAGCCAAGAGCGCTTCACGCGGCCCGCCAGACTCAATTTGAACTTTAGTTGCCGATGTCGGCAGCTCAATGACCAGCCGGGCAATATTTTTATCAAACTGTCCGCAACGCACCACATAGCCGCCGGCAATATTAAAAGTTGGCTGTAAAGAATCAAAAACCGTATCATAAAAATCAATGACGCAGCGGGACGGTGCTTCCAGATAAAAAGGTTTTTCCGGCTTGAACTCGCCACTCCCCTTAACTACCAGCTTATTAAAGCCGGCAGCACTGACGAGTTTAACTTCGGCGATCCGTGAATTGATCATGATCTTATTATCACTGTAATTTGCGGCATAACCGCAGAGGCGCAGAGTTTGAACTAAAGGCAAATAATAAAGATTGTCTACTTTTTTAATTTCATAGGCCTGCTGCCAATCACCAGTCATTATTTTACCGTCTATGATCTTATATGTTTTATTCTGACCATCATAAAAAGAGATAGCACCGGAGGGTTCTTCAGTTAAGCGGCAGCCCAGCGGCAAAAAAACAGCGGCAAAAGAAACATACAGCCGCTCCTGCTGCTCTAAAAACTTAACCTGACGCGGCGCTTCACCTTTAATAACAATAGTCGTTACGCCGTTATCTAGAATATATTTTTCCGGCAGCCAAAGCGAATTATCAGAAGAAAAAACACGCAGTCCGGTACCGCTCAAAGACTCTGCCTGCTGGACCGTTTTTACCACATCCCCTGGCGCAACGATCTCGGCGGGTATTTCAACAAAAGCACTTTCGGTGTAATTGAACTTCAGTAAAAAAGCGTTTTCCACATCTTCTTCCAGTGCCGTATATTTAAGTTGCTTTGGTGTTGCGGTCTTAATAAAAACAACTGCCGTCGGCGGATCAAGGGCCGCCTGTTTAAGTGTGATCTTTTCAATAACACCATCCTCAACAACTATCTCTTTTTCATGCATACCTAAAATAACGTTGTGTATCTTAATTTGATATGTACCGGCAAGATAGGCGGTCTCGCAGGTAATTGGCGCCTCAGCGGTGATCTTTAATTCCTTATTGCGCCATTCTATATTTTTTATTTTTGACATGATCGTATATCTAGGTCCTTCGCGCTGAACAAAATAACCGAGCGGCCACAAAAAGTCGTTAAGCGGCACATAGTAACTGTTCTTAATGAGCTTGACCGGATAGGTCAATTCCTCTTTTTGTTCATTGACCATAACAGCAGTGCTATTCAACTTAAAAACAATTTTTTTGAGATCTTTTAAGCGCTCGATCTCGTAGCTGTCAAAACGTTTGTTATAGCGATACTCCAGCCCCAACCCTTGCGCAACATCACGCAGCGGAACATATAAAACACCATCCATTAAGACCGGATATGAAGAAAACTTAAGTTTAGCGCCGCCATAATAAACCAACGCTTCCGGCTGATTAATATAAGGCGCCGCTGCCGGCATTGCGCCGAATAAAAAACAAACAATAAAGAAAAAAGAAAACAGCTGTTTTTTCAAAACCCCGCCCCCATTGAACGCTGTTAAAAACGATAACTAAATCCGCCGGAAACCTCCGAAGTAACTAGCTGATCGTCATAAAAATAACCGGTTCTGGTCTCTTCCCAGCTGTATTTCAAAGAGTGCTCCTGCGCTACTGCACCGCGCAAATACCAATACAGTGACGATGTTAAACTCTGTGAAAGTTCCAGTTTAGCAGCCTGATAATTTTGCTCAATAGTTTCCTGTGAATTAGCTCTGAATTTATACCAGTAAGAAAACAGCATCTTGATATCGGCCGGCAGTTTAAAAGTGCCGATATTAACTATAAAATTATAGCCGCGCAGATCATTGGCCGGCAATTCCTGGTAGTAATAAACATCGCTCTGATGCTCTAAGCGAAGATTCAGCCACTTAGCAAGCTTACTGCGCAAACCGCTGCGGGTAGTAGAGCCGGTATAATTAGCAACCGCTTCATTAATATCTTCATATTCAAATGGCGAAAACTCAAAATAAGCCACTAGTTTATCGCCCAGCAACTTAAATTGATCCAGATAAAAAGAGTAACCGCTGTAGACATTATAAATCTCATTGTGGCCGTTAATGCGGATATTGCGGAAAGCAGCAAGCCGCGGCGTAAAAAGCGGCAGGCCGCGCACGGTCAGATTTAAGCGACCGCGGTCAAAAGTATACTCTCTATTAGCGACCTGTTCATCGTCGTAACGCTGAAAATAATTTTCATAATAACCGGAAAGATCGAGCATTTTAACTGGCGCATAATTACCATACAAAAAATATCCCTGCGCGCCGCGGTAATTAAAATAATCGGCCACCGGATCATACGCTGGCGAAATATCGCGATAAATAAAGTTAAAACCGTAGTTATTTTTACTCCGCTCTAGTTGCAGATAAGAGGCGGCTTCGCGCTTATTAGAAAGATCTCTTTTAGCACTGGCACTCTCTAAATTCAAATTAGTATCCACTATTTTAAAAGAGAGATCAACAGAGCTAACTTCTTTATCGGTCGTTCTGGTATCTTCAACATTCCAACCCTTGTGAGAAATATTTGTCCAGCCTAAATTAAAATAATTAAAGAATTTTTTAGTTAGACGAAACCCTTGTAAATGGTCAGTATCCTGCTTACGGTTGGCATAGTCCTCTACTTCACTACCCCAGTAACGACCCGGTCTTTGTCCGCCAAAAAGATCGAGAAAAAAACCTTTAAAACCAAGACCGGCGCGCAGACCTTGAAAAGCCAGGTACTCACCGGCTAAAGGCGTCCAGCGCAGCTGGTCATCACCAAGATTTAAGAAAGAAGAACCGCGGCTGACTCTGAATTTAAATTTGGCAAGTTGTTCAATATTGGCATCATCCGTCTTTCCTACATTTTTATTTTCTAAAAAAAGATCATATTTCCAGCCGTTAACTAAGGCGGTATAACCAAGTTTTTCTGTTAACATCCGTTGATTTACCGGTGTAGCATTCTCAGGATCAAATTTAAAATAAACTTCAAAAAAACCGGAACTGGCATTATTAGCTTTGTGAGCCGGGTCCGCTTTAACCTCATACAAAACAGTTACTTTAACAGTCTTGAGCTGATTATCAATATCTTGATAATAAAGATAGCTCTGCCCTGACTTCAAACCCGTTAAACTGAGCGTACTGTCACCTATTTTTTTAACTAAAAGAGCTTGTTTATTGCTGTTCACAAATCGGACTACCGGTTTGCGGAGTTCCAATATTTTAGTACTCCCCATTTTGAGCTCAAAAGTCTCTGCCGCCAGACCAGCCCAAAGCAGTGTTAAAAAAAATATGGTGTGTAAAAACTTTTTCAACTAACTACCTCTTTTTAATTTCAAAATCTCTTTTTTCCGAAACAAGTTTACCTTGATACTCTACAGAAACCAGCGCGCTATAACTGCCGGCCGGCAAATACTCGCCGGCAGACCAGACTGTTTTAAATTCAGCGCTCTCCTGGTTTTGCAGCAGACGCTCACCTAAAGCAACGGTTTTGACCCGTTTGTTATTTTTTTTATCAAAGATCTTTACTTCCGGCAGAACTATCTGCGGATTGCCATTAAGCGTTAATTTCAAAAAGAGCTGCAGCTCACCTGCTGCTGTATAATCAGCGCTAAAAAGATCCACCGTTAAAAGATCGCCATTTTGCTGACGGCGGCCGTTCTCAAAGCGGTCTACCGTACTGGCATTGATCCGCTCAGAAAGAATATTTTCCCGATGATCTTCAATACTATAAATTAGATCGCTCCGTTCATCGGCGGCAAATTCACCGCTAAAAACATAAGTTTCACCGGGCAGTAAGCCAATGACACCGCTAAAATTCTGCGCCGCCACATCCTCATTTTTGATCAGAGAAAAAACACCGCTGGCGGAATTCCAGGTATTGCCATTATTCTTAACAGTAACTTTATAAAAAAACTTACCGCCGCTGACCGAAACCTTTTGATCTTCTATGCCCAGGCGATAGTCGCTAGCCCCTTTGGTATTTTGATAAATTAACGCACCAATGCGCGCCCCTAAAGATAGCCCTTTTTTTTCAGCGGCTGAATTAGCAACATCGGCCTCAAAAAAAATAACCGCTTGAGAACCGCCAACAGCGTTCTTGGGCGTATCAATTTCAAAGAAAAAAGCTTTTTTCTCTTTGGGCTCGAGCGTAAACTCACGCTCATCAAGAGCTATCCACTTAGCGCAGGAATCCTTCCTCGATCCAGGAGCAGTAAAAATTTTCTGTCGTTCACTGCCGTAATGCCAATCCATAACATAGGCTTTTAATTTTAATGGTGTATTATTGTTATTTGTAATATTAATGAACGAACGCCATTTCTTGCCGGTTGTTGTTTCGGCATAAATAGAGGGCTTATCAATTGAAAAAGAGAACGCCAGCAAAAGCTCCAGAGAGACCAGCGAAAAAATTAAAATATTTCTAATAGTTCGCAGCAAAACAAACCCCTTTCTAATCTACAATAAACTCCAATTCAAAATCGTAACGCCCTTTTTTATAAACAGCGGGAATATATTTAATATTTGTACCCAACTGAACAGTAGCCGTAGCATTGGCGCTGATCACCGCAATATAGGACTCACTCTCACTATAAGGAACATTGCTGCCACCATATAAAAAAGAACCATTATTTATATAGTGCTTATTCCAGCATATTGTGTTTGCCGGCAAAGGAGGCATTTCTGCAGTTAAGGGAGTGATCTTGGCCCGTAAATAAATAGGTGTAGCGCCAGCAGAATTATCAACGCTGAGCGTTATTTGATTACTTCCTTCTAAATATAGATTATTGCCAACAGCCACCGTTCCGCCAATAGTTTTAGAAACAGGGTCTACCACAGTTACGTTAGCAGCACTTAAAAAAACAGCGCCGGTCAACAATAAAAAAATAAGTTTAAGACTAAAATTGCGCACTAGTTTACCTTTACTCGGTTAAAGTCAATAAAACTCTGCCGGAATAAGTGCCGGCCGGCTGTGCGGCAGGAACGCTGACGCCAAAGCCAAGAGCGACATAAGTTCCTTCGCTATTATTAAAACCGATATCGCCGTTCATATTGCTGGTATAAACACGCAAAGGGTTACGACCAAGATCTTGCGCCACACCAATGAGATTACCCGGCAGTTCTTTACCGCCCGGCGAACGGGTAGAATCTAAGCCGCGGACCTTTAAGCCTTTAGACATTTCTCGGCCGGTCGCCCGGTCCACTAAAGGTTCGGCTTCTGCCTGTAAACTCCACTGGTATTCGCGGTTAGATTTACAGCCGGCCACAACAACACCGTTAACAGGAAAATCTTCCTGCCCGGGCGAAAGCCTGCCCAGATCGATCTCGCCAGCTAAAGGAAAACCGTTGCTATCCTGCAATTCCATGGTAAAAACATCGCCAACCACCGTTACGGTCAGATCAACAGTATCACTGGCGGACCAAAGAAAACCTGCCAGGATCAAGATCAAAACAGCTAATAGATTCTTTTTTATTGACATGCGCCTCTCCTTAAATAATTATTCGCTCTTTTTTACTAGTTTAATATTATCTATGCCAAATTTAATATCGCCGGTCTGGGTCGGAGAAAGAACAACCATTTGAAAATGGAGCAAGCCGCCCGAACCGTCTTTTTGCGCGGGATTCCAGATATCGTCACCGATCCCTTGATTGACATCCACAAAACGAGCCAAGGGAATTTCCAATGTCCGCCACCCCTCCCAGTCAATGATCTGTTCATATTCCAGAACATCATCATATAAAACCTGGTAAGCGCTGTCCTGCTCTAACTGATAGGTATTATTATCGTCATCATAGATCTGTAACTTCAAAACACCACTGCCGGCACCATGACCGTAAACAGATAAAACCAAATAATTATAGTCAGCCGCATCTTTGCCTAGATAAGTGCCCATGCCGCCCAGATAATAATTTTCCGGCTTACCGCTGATCTTTAAAAAATAATTACCCTGTTCCGGCCGCTCCGCTTCAGTAAAAACATATTCCAATTTATCAAATACCCACCAGGCGGGCGCCGCTTTTAATTCGGCATCATCAAAGTTATCTATCTGTAATACTTTAAGATATTCCGGTGCCTCGTTTTTAGCCGTTGGGTTCTTTTGCGGATTGGCGGCAAACGCCAACAAAAAAGAGCAACACCAGGTCACGACAATAATTTTCTTGAAAAGATTTTTCATAGAACACCCCTTACGTTAAATGAACATAACCAATGTTTATTATATTTTACAATAGATATTTTTTTTTGTCAGGCAAACAAAGATGTGCCGGAAGTTTTTTTTATTTTGACGGTCAAAAGCTCGCCAAGTTTTACAGTTGGATCATCGGGCATAATTACCGGCGCGTAATCGGCAGTTAACCCTTCTAAATAACCAGGTTTTCTTTCGTGAACTAAGATCTCTACGGTTTTAGAAACAAATTTCTTTAAAAAATTTTTCTGCAGCTTTTCTTTGAGCAGCAGCGCCTTTTGCATTAAAGCCTCGGTCTCCTGCTCGCTTAAAGTCGGTGCAATTTTAAAAGCCGCTGTCTCAGGACGAGGCGAATATTTAAAAAAATGTACATCAGAAAAGCCGATCTTCTCAACAAAAGCCAGCGTCTCTTTAAAAGTTTCGCTCGTCTCGCCGGGATAACCGACAATGACATCGGTCGTCAGGGAAACTCCGGGTATTTTTTTTCTGATATTTTTTACCAGATTTTCATAGACCGGCGTGCGGTAAGGACGACCCATGGCATAAAGAATTTTATCAGAACCAGACTGCAGCGGCAGATGTAAATGACGGCAAACTTTAAGTTCGGCGGCAATAGCAGCGATCAGCTGTTCATCAACAAGCTCCGGCTCTATTGAACTTAAACGAATTCTTTTTAAAAGAGGATCTTTACTTAGCTCGGCAATTAGTTCCGGCAACCTTTTTTTACCAGCTGCATAACGCCCTAAATTAATACCGGTCAAAACCAGTTCTACTGCCCCTTCAGCAATTAACTGCGCCGCCTCTTTAAGAACTTCTTTATATGGTTTAGAAACAACTTTGCCGCGCGCATAAGGGATCACACAATAATTACAATACCGGTCACAGCCGTCTTCTATCTTCAAAAACTCCCGCACCCTGCGACTGTGGTAGGCTTTAGGTTCTTTAGTTTTAATTGGCCGGATCCCCCAAGCGGCAATATTGAGTTTTTCCTGATTGGGAATAATTCTATAAATTTCCGGGATCGCCTTGAGCAGCTCAGCGGCACGAAGCTCGGCATAACAGCCGCAGACATAGATCCGAACCAGCGGATTCTCTTTTAAAAGTCGGCGGATATAATTACGGCTCTTGCGCTCGGCCACATGCGTAACCATACAGGTATTAATAACGGCAATATCCGGTTTGCTCTTACTGTAGTTACTTAAAACCGTATAGCCGGCAGCGGCAAACGCTTTTTTTAAATTACGTGTTTCGGCCTGATTGACCTTGCAGCCCAGGGTAATAAAAGATACGTTCATAGTTATCCTGTTAATTGATCAAAAAAAGCGGTTTACCATAGTCAACAAGATCATTCTTGTTAACTAAGATCTCTTCAATAAGACAATCTTCGGCAGCTTTGATCTGATGTTCAATGTTCATAGAATAAATATTAGCTAACGGTTCACCAGCTTTAACCGAGAGCCCTGGCTTAATGCCTTTGACCGGATGATAAACACCAACAAAAGTAGAAAGAATCTGCCGGCCGTTTTTTTCCGGGAGCGTCGCCGCTTCATTATTTGGAGTGACAGAAGTTACCGCAGCAGCTTTTTGCGCGTTTTTATTTTGATAGACCGTAATAGATGTATTGCCCTCTTTTATAGAAAGAGCCGAAATATTACAGCCTTTGACAAAATCAACAAATTCACTAATACCCGGCAGTGATGTATCAACGATCTTTTTTTTAAGTTTTTTATTTGCCATTTATAATTATCCCCTTTAGCCAGCTCTGGCTTCTAACATTTTATTGATCGCGTTAAGATAAGCTTCCGCAGAAGCGGTTAGGACATCTGTATTGGCGCCGCGGCCTAAAAAGATCCGCTTATTTTCACGGACCCGCACCGAAACTTCACCCAGCGCATCTGTCCCCTCCGTAACAGCATGCACAATGTAATCAACCAGATCACTCTTTTCCACATCTTGCTTAATAACAATATCAATCGCTTTAAAAATAGCATCGACCGGACCGTCACCCTGCGCCGAAGCTTCTAAAAGCTCATTACCCTGACGACAAACTTTAATAGCCGCAACCGGTTTAATATCACTGCCGGTCTCAATATGAATATATTCTAATTTATATGTTTCATTAACTAAATTAACTTCATCGGTCACCAGCGCTATGAGATCGCGCTCGGTCACCTCTTTTTTCTTATCGGCCAAACATTTAAAAGCCTCAAAAGATTTTTCTATATTCTCTTCGCTTAGATCATAGCCCATTTGTTTTAACTTATTCACAAAGGCATGCCGACCGGAGTGTTTTCCCAATACCAAAACGTTATCGACCATGCCGATATCCTGAGCATGCATAATCTCATAAGTTTCGCGGTGTTTGAGAACGCCATCCTGATGAATACCCGCCTCATGCGAAAAAGCATTGGCACCGACAATGGCTTTATGCGGCTGAACTTCCACGCCGGTAATAGCAGAAAGCAAACGGCTGGTCTTATAAATATGCTGAATATTAATACCGGTATCGGCCTGAAAATAGTCTTTGCGAACTTTTAAAGCCATCACCAGTTCTTCTAAAGAACAGTTGCCGGCCCGCTCACCAATACCATTGACAGTGCACTCTACTTGATTGGCACCGCCTTTAATTGCCGAAAGTGAATTAGCGACCGCTAGCCCCAGATCATTATGACAATGGACCGAGATATCAAGGCCGTCAGCGGGAATCCGCTGAATTATATATTTTACAAAATCACCAAACTCGCCCGGCATAGTATAGCCAACCGTATCGGGAATATTAATAGCTGTCGCCCCGGCGTTAATGACCGCCGTAAAAATTTTAACTAGAAAATCGGCATCAGAGCGGCCGGCATCTTCGGCCGAAAATTCCACATCAAACACTTTAGCTTTAGCATATTTAACAGCCTCTACAGCAGTTTCAATAACTTTAGCCGGCGGCATTTTTAATTTATGTTCCATATGGATAGGCGAAGTGGCAATAAAGGTATGGATACGCGGCCGGGCCGCTTTTTTTAAAGCCTCTGCGGCGGCATCAATATCTTTTTTTACCGCCCGCGCCAGAGAACAGACAACAGGATCTTTAACCGCTGCTGCCACCGCCTCAACACTTTTAAAATCACCGGGCGAAGAAATAGCAAAACCAGCTTCGATAATATCAACCTTCAAAAGCTCTAGCGCTTTAGCCAATTCCACTTTTTCCGAGAGGTTCATAGAACAGCCCGGGGACTGCTCACCGTCACGCAAAGTTGTATCAAATATTTTTATTTTCCGCTCTTTTGTCATAAGGTGTAGAATTATAAAGTATCTCCTGCCAAAATAAAAGAGAAAAGATTATTCTGTTAAAAAAGCTTCCTCCGCATTCTCAGCAGCATCACCAAAAAAAGCCTGTTCTTCTTCTTTTTCCTGTTTTAAACGCCGGTCATGAAAACGCTGCGCCCAGTCATCTAATACATAATAAAGAGAAGGAACAACGATCAAAGTTAAAACAGTAGCAACAGATAGACCAAAAATTACCGCAGAGCCCATTGGCCCCCAATAAGCAGAAGAGTCTGAACCGAGCTGAATACTTAATTTTTTAAAATCAATATTGATACCGGTCGTTATCGGCACCAGCCCTAAAATAGTAGTTACTGCTGTCAAAAGAACAGGACGCAATCTAGTCCGGCCGGCAGTAATGATCGCCTCTTTTTTGGCCAGACCTTTATTGCGCAATTCAATAATATAATCGATCAAAATAATTCCATTATTAACAACAATTCCCGCCAGTGCAATGATCCCAATAAAGGACATCATACCAAAAGCGCTATTGGTGATCTTTAAACCAATGACCACTCCGATCATAGAGAGCATGACCGTAAATAAAATTATCAGCGGCAGAACAAAGGAGTTAAATTGCGAGACCAAAACAGCCAGGATCAAGATCAGTGCTATTTGTAAGGCTGTCCCTAAAAAACTGAAGGCTTTGGCCATCTCCTCTGCCTCGCCCGTATATTCAATTTTATAACCGGCCGGCAGATTTATTTTATCTAACTCTTTAATTATTTTGCCGAGCGCCACCGAGGGCAGCAAGGAACCATCGGTATCGCCTGTCACCAGAACAACCCGCTCATAATCTTCTCTGCGGATCGCCCCCCAGCCGGAGGCATTCTTAATTTCCGCTATTTTCTCTATTGGAACATGTTCACCCTGAAAAGAAAGGACCGATAAACGGCGCAGGCTGTTGATATCGCGCTTATAATTATCGGCTAACTTAACAATTACCTCGTACTCGTCGTCGCCGTCACGGAACTTTGTCGCCTCCACGCCGTTAAAAGCGGTCCGGGCAGTCATGGCAATTGACGACGTATTTAAACCATACAAAGAGGCTTTGGCCTTATCGATATTAATATGGATCTCCGGCCGACCTTCAATTAAATTATCTTTAATATCCACAACACCAGGCACTGTGCGCATAACTGACTGCACTTTTAATGAAAGTTCTTTAAGTACTGGAATATCATCACCAATAATTTTTATAGAAATAGGTTCACCGGTCGGCGGTCCGCCTTCACGTTTAACAATTTGCGCTTTGATACCGGGTATTTCATTGACAAAATCCCTGACCTCATTCAAGACCGCTTCCGGCTCTTTTGTTAAATATTTCTTGTCTAATAATTTCACATTGATCCGCGCCTCGTCCGAAGACATTGAAGATGCCGAGAAGAAATCGCCACCTTTGCTGCCAATATTAGAAACATAACGCTTAATATTTTTATTGCCAGCCAAAAATTTCTCAACATTTAAAACAACAGCGTCGGTCGCTTTAAGCGTTGAACCAATTGGCATTTCAATATCAACATAGAATT
The DNA here is from genome assembly GCA_964448755.1 of uncultured bacterium. Taxonomy (GTDB): domain Bacteria; phylum Margulisbacteria; class Termititenacia; order Termititenacales; family CAYUXF01; genus CAYUXF01. The sequence goes on along the minus strand of CAYUXF010000027.1, from coordinate 2,344 downwards.
CACTCGGCGGTGTCTCTGGAAAGAACTGCTTAGGGAGAGTTCCCAGCACGATCATGGCAATAATAAACAGAACAAACATAGTGCCGATAATTTTCTTAGGTTTTTCCAGCACCCGTTCCAATAATTTAACATAACGCTCTTTAAGATGTTCCATCCGCTCGTTAACCCGACCGACCACAGAACGGTCACACTCTTCACCGGGCCGACATTTTTTCTTATAACGCAAGAACATAGAACACATTACCGGATTAATAATTGCCGCCACAAATAAAGAGGCTAACAAGCCAATGACCACCGCTTTAGGTAAATAGGCCATGAATTTACCGACCATGCCTGGCCAAAAAGCCATTGGCAAAAAGGCAAAAACCGTTGTCAGTGTAGAACCGGTAATTGGACCAATAACCTCACCGGCACCTATCATAGAGGCAGTTTTACGGCGCTGCCCCTCTTCCTGCATATGCCTAAAAATATTCTCCACTACGACAATAGCATTGTCGACCAGCATACCCAGCAAAAGGATCAAACTAAATAAGACCAGAAAATTAAGCCGGATATCCAGTAAGCGCAAAACAATAAACGTTATCAACATTGACATGGGAATAGCAAAGCCGACCATTAAAGAATTGCGAAAACCTAAAAACAAAAAGAGTACAGCCGTAACTAAAATACAGCCAAGCAAAATAGAATTTTCCATTTCATCGACCATTTCCCTGATCTCTTCCGAAGTATCTGTTGTAATATCTAGCTTAGTGCCGCTGGGAAGATAAAGTTCCTCGTGCTTGGCAATGACCGCCTTACACTTCTCGGAAAGTTCTATAATATTTTCACCGGTCCG
>CAYUXF010000027.1:0-1409 GCA_964448755.1 uncultured bacterium | reverse complement strand
CAGGACCATAAAAGGGATACTGTCAAAAGAGACCTCCTGCACGACCGAGTCTTCCACATCATCAGGCAATTCCGATTTAGCCAAAGAAACTTTATCTCTGACCTTTTGCAAGGCATCTTCGATACTGACATCGGTCTCGAACTCAATAAAAATAGAAGAGACCGATTCCGCTGAACTGGATTCCACTTTTTTAATGCCGTTAATACTTTTTATTTTTTTCTCGATCTCTTTGGTAACCAGTTTTTCAATATCTTCCGGCGAAACCCCGGGATAAACGGTATTAACAATAATGTACGGAAATTCTATCTCCGGAAAATCCTCTTTGGGGAGAGCCCGGTAAGAAGAAAGACCGATCAGAAAAAAACCGATGATCAACAAAAAAACCATACTGGCATTCTTAATAAAAAAACGCGGTAAATTTTTCATCTGCTTATACCCTGCCCTTAGTTTTTAGTTACAGCTCATTAGCGGTAACGACTTTTTCACCCTCAGCAATGTTCTTATGACCTTTAACTACGATCAATTCACCGTATTCCAAACCCTTTTGTATCATTGCCTTGGAGCCAAACTCAAAACCGATCTCTATCGGTCGATAACTGACCGTCATATCCTGTTCATTGAGCACAAAAACACCTTTAGTATCGGAACGATTAACAATAGAAGCCATTTCAATAACTTTGGCCTTTTCCAAATAATCAAGCCCGAGCTCTACTTCAGCGACCATGCCGGGTTTTAAAACCTTGTTCTCGTTGCGGACAATAACCTCCACAGGGAAAGTGCCGGTAATATTATCGGCCATTAAACCAATAGCAGAAACTTTGCCGTTAAAAACACGCCCCGGTAAAGAGGCCAGTGTAACTTTAGCCGTTTTACCTTTTTGAATTTTGACAGCATATTTTTCCGTTACGCCAAAAGGGATTTCCACTAAAGAAAAATTAACTATTGTAAAAATTTTATTGCCGTTCTTGACGTAATTACCTTCTTTATAATCACGAAAAGCAATAGTACCGGCAAAAGGAGCTTTAATAAAACAATCGTTATAATTTTTTTCTGCCATTTGATACGCCGCTTCTGCCTGTGTCAGCTGAGCCTGTGCCGTATCATACTCCTGCTGCGAGATAACACTTTCCTTAAATAAATTTTCCTGTCTGGAAAAAGAGAGCTTGGCCAGCTCATAAGCAGCTTTGGCGCTGGCATACTGCGCCTGATAAAGAGTTTCGTCTATTTTAGCCAGTAGATCACCTTTTTTGACATCACTGCCGATCTCTACATACATTTTAGTTATTGTGCCCTCAGCTTGAGCGACAACTTCAACTTGATCGCGCGCCCTAATGACGCCATTAAAAACCTGTGTATTTCTGGCAGGCTGAGCCTTAAGTTTTTCCACTACCACCGGCGTAGCTCTTTTT
>CAYUXF010000026.1:14996-19509 GCA_964448755.1 uncultured bacterium | reverse complement strand
GCTTCAGCTCTGCAGCATTGCCCTGTTTAGCCGTTAAAGCGGTCTTTTTATTGAGCGCCAATTCCGGACAGCCGCTGTGGTCGGTAGTCACTACCGGCAGGCCGCAAGCCATGGCCTCTTTAACAATATTGGGGATCCCTTCGCTATCGCCGTTTTTTGCTGTTTTATAAGGCGCCAATAAAAGATCGGCCCGCTGCATCGCTTTTTTTATTTCCCTGTAAGGTTTTTTGCCGGCAAAATTTATTTTTGAGCGCAAACCTTTAGTCGCGGCCAGCTTCTTTAAAAAAGTCTCCTGCGGTCCTTCGCCTATTATTGTCAATTTAAAGTCATATTCCGGCAGCAGAGCTTCCAGTGCTGCCAAGGCATCAGCAAAACCTTTTTTCTCAACCATTCTGCCGCACATTAAAATATTATATTTTTTCTTGTTCTTAAAACTTCTTTTTTGATAAGGAAATTTTTTAAGATCAATACCGCCGTAATAAACTTTAGTTCTCTTGGCCGGCGCCCCTAACGAGATCAAATGCTGGCGCATCGCCGCAGAAACAGTTAAAAACAAAGCACCCTTTTTAAAAAGTCGGCGGTAGGCAAACCTAACCGCTAATTTTTTAGGCAGCTGGTAAGCATCCTGACCGCGAAAATGAGTGATCAAGGGGATCTTTAATTTTTGGGCCACACTTAAAATATCCGCCCCCATAATACCAAACTGCGCGTGGATCAAAGAGATCTCTTCCCGGGCCATAATTTTCTGCAGTTCTCTTTTATTGAGCACCTCTCGGCCGCTATAAACTTTATTAAAAGGAAATTGTTCGGCATTCTTAATTTCCCGGCAAAAGACTATCACTTCATAGTTCTTAATACTGGTAAATAATTGGTAAATAAACGTTTCAGAATAATTGAGAAAAACCGGCAAATAAACAGCAATTTTTTTTATTTTATTTTTCACAGCTTGTTATTTCACAACAATTTATCAATTAATTCTTTAGCGCCAGCAATTGTTCCATGACCACAGCCCGTTTAGCGGAATAACTTCTTTCTTTTTCTTTTTCCGCCTCAATAACCTCTTTGGGCGCTTTGGCAATAAAACTGCTGTTGATCATTTTCTTTTTTATCCGCTCCAGTTCGCCGTCAAGCTTAGTTATCTCTTTTTCCAAACGGCCGATCTCGTCGTCAACATTAATTAAATTAGCCAGCGGTATGTAGATCTCCGCATTGGTCACCGCCGCGTAAGAAGCTTCGCGCGGTTTGGCAGCCAGTTTCTCCACTACTTCTATTTTGTCTAAATAAGCCAGATAAGAAATATAATTAGAGAATTTCTCTATGATTGTTTTGACCTCACTGTTGTGCGCATAAATAACCGCCGCCGCTTTTTTAGAGTTAGGCACGTTCATTTCGGCGCGGATATTGCGCACCGCTTTAATGATCTCTATCACCTGTTCCATCTCTTTTTCTATTACGGTATTAACTAACTGATTATCTTCCAGCGGCCAGGTTTCCAGCATAATTGAACCTTGATTGCCGAGTTTGCGCCAGAGCTCATCGGTAATAAATGGCACAAACGGCTGCATCAGCTTTAAAATACCCTGCAGAACGGTCAGCAGCGTCTCTTTATGTGAGCCGAGTTTAGAGGCCTCAATATACCAGTCGCAAAACTCGCTCCAGACAAAGTCATATAAAATATTCGCCGCTTCGCCAAAAAAATAATTTTCCAGCGCTTGATCTACTTTTTTTATAACTTTATTAAACCGCGAAAGTATCCAGATATCAGCCACTGTCTTATGCTCAGAAAATTTATTTTCCTCCAGCTTCATTAAAGCATAGCGGGTAACATTCCAGAGCTTATTCATAAAATTCCGGCTGGCCAAGATCCGGTTCTTAGAAAGTTTTAGATCCTGCCCGCCGGCAGTTACCATTGAAGCGAGGGTCCAGCGCAGAGCATCAGCGCCGTATTCCTCAATTATCTCTACCGGATCTACCGCATTACCTACAGACTTACTCATTTTCTTGCCCTGTTCATCGCGGATCAAACCATGAATAACGACATTTTTAAAAGGGATCTGCCGTTTAAATTTCAACCCCATCGTGATCATCCGCGAGACCCAAAAAGTAATGATATCGTAACCGGTCACCAGTGTTGTTGTCGGATAATATTTTTTCAGATCAGCTGTATCTTCCGGCCAGCCCAGTGTAGAAAAAGGCCAGAGTGCCGAGCTAAACCAGGTATCCAGAACATCTTCATCCTGTCTGAGGTTTTTAGAGCCGCAGCTCGGACAGCTGACTGGATCTTCCATTTCACAAATAACCTCGCCGCAGTCGCAGTACCAAACCGGGATACGATGCCCCCACCAAATTTGGCGGGAAATACACCATTCCTTGATATTTTCCATCCAGTCAAAATAAACTTTTTTCCAGCGGTCAGGGTAAAACTTAATTTCTTCGTTTTTAACAGCGGCAATAGCCGGTTCTGCCAGTTTCGGCATATCCACAAACCATTGTTCAGACAAATACGGTTCAATAACCGTATGGCAGCGGTAACACTTACTGATCTTGTTTTCATGATCGCCAACCGAGGCCAATAAACCTTCGTTCTTAAGGTCATCTATTATCAATTCTCTGGCCTTGTATCGCTCCAGCGCTTTATAACGCGGCGGACAGTTCTCGTTCATTACGGCATTAGTATCCATTATTATCAGCGGTGTCAAATTGTGTCGTTTAGCTACCTCAAAGTCGTTAATATCATGGGCCGGTGTAATTTTAACCACACCGGTACCAAAAGCTTTATCAACATAGTCATCGGCAATGACCGGTATCTCTCTCTCGGTCAAAGGAAGTTTAACTTTTTTGCCAATAAGTTTCGTATATCTTTCATCGTTGGGATTAACCGCTACCGCTACATCGCCCAGTAAAGTTTCCGGCCTGGTCGTAGCAACTATCAGATGTTTTTTAGGATCATCCACCAGCGGATATTTAATATTCCAGAGATTCCCTTTCTGTTCTTCATACTCCACCTCAACATCAGAAAGGGCCGTATGACAGCGCGGACACCAGTTAATGATCCGGTATCCTTTAAAGATCAAGCCCTCTTTGTATAAAGTAACAAAATCTTTGCGCACAGCACGGGAACAGCCTTCATCCATCGTAAAGCGCTCATGCTGCCAGTCGCAAGAAGAACCGAGCAAGCGCAGCTGTTTAGTTATCCGGCTGCCATACTGCTCTTTCCAGGCCCAAACCTCTTTTAAAAAAGCTTCCCGGCCCAGATCATGACGTGAACGCCCTTCCAAATGCAATTTTTTCTCCACAACATTCTGGGTGGCAATACCGGCATGGTCGGTCCCCGGCACCCAGAGTGCCGAAAAACCGCGCAGGCGGTGCCAGCGGGTCAAAATATCCTGCAGAGAGTTATCCAGTGCATGCCCCATATGCAGCGCACCGGTAACATTGGGCGGCGGCATCACAATAGAGAACGGCTCACCGTCAACAGCAGGGGCAAAATAATTGCCGGTTTCCCATTCCGTATATAGTTTTGCCTCTATTGCCGCGGGGTTATAGGCTTTTTCCATATTCACTTCAGACATTATAACTTCACCTTTTCTTAAAAACGTGCCGAAAATTATACCAGAGCTGGCTGCCACGTAAAGGCCGTCAGTAAATTAATACTTGACTGGTTAGCTAATTACCGGGAACCGCTAAGCGGCTGTTATTTAATCTTTCAGCCAAAGCCAGATCTTCTGGCGTATTAATACCGTGTATCTCGTTATTATCTTCAATAATATAGGCGCCAATACTCCGGCCCTTCTTTTTTAAAATACCAATGACATCGGTCAAATAATACTCCCGTTGGTCATTATTGGTCGAGATCTGCTTAATGGCCTCAAAAAGCTCCGCGGTATTAAAACAATATATCCCGGAATTGATCTCGCGGCAGGCCCGCTCTTGTTCACTGGCATCGCGATACTCTACTATTTTCTCAACAAAACCCTCTTGATCTCTAATGATCCGGCCGTAATGACCGGCATCGGCCAGCACTGCGGTAATAATAGTAGCGGAAACTTTGTTTTTAAGATGTTCTGCTTTTAAGTTCTGCAGGGTTTCTTGACGCAAAAGAGGAACATCGCCGCAAGTAATTATAGTAATACCGTCACGACCCGTCAGCTGCGGCTCCACCATCATTACGGCATGCCCGGTCCCCAGTTGCTCTTTCTGTTCAACACAGATCGGTTTAAAAGCAGTAACGGTAGCAACAACTTTTTCCGCCTGATGCCCAACAATTAAATAAATTTCCTGCGGTGCCGTTTTCTGAATAGTTTCCAGCACTTGAATTATCATCGGCCGGCCGTTAATGGGGTGTAAAACTTTAGCCAGGTCAGATTTCATTCGCGTCCCTTTCCCGGCCGCGAGAACAATTACCCTGGTCATTACTTCGGTCATAAAAAACTCCAGTCTATTTTAATTTTTCCACAAAAGCTCTGATCCGCTCCAAACCCTTGGAAATATTTTCCAGTGAGCAAGCATAAGA
>CAYUXF010000026.1:11298-14896 GCA_964448755.1 uncultured bacterium | reverse complement strand
CCCATAATTTTAATACAGCTCTGGTCACCATTGAGCGCCTCTACCGAAGCAGCCTGAGCAATAGAAGTGGGGTTAGATGTGGACTGCGACTGAATATCACAAACTGCTTTTGCCACGTCCTGCGGCCCGGCCAGATAGCCGATCCGCCAGCCGGTCATAGCGTATGATTTAGAAACGCCGTTAACCACTATTGTTTTTTCTTTCATTTTTTCTGAAAGTGAGGCAATAGAAATAAATTCTCCGCCATAAACCAAATGTTCATAGATCTCATCAGAAATAATATAAATATCTTTATCCGCTAGAAAATCGGCTAGTTCCTGGAGGCGCTGACGGCTATAGAGAGCGCCGGTGGGGTTAGAAGGTGAGTTAATGACAATGGCCTTGGTCTTAGCGGTAAGATGTTTTTTTAACTCTGCTACGGTCAGCTCAAAATTATTTTCTTCTTTAGTCTCAACAATGACCGGTTTGCCATCGGCCAAAATAACCATGTCCGGATAGCTGACCCAGTAAGGAGCGGGAATAATAACTTCGTCACCGTCATCTACAATTGCCTGAAAAACATTGTAAAGTGAATGTTTAGCGCCACAGCTGACCACTATCTGGTTAAGCGCATAGTCTAGACCGTTCTCGCGCTTAAACTTAGCCTGCACAGCTTTTTTTAACTCCACGGTGCCGCCTACCGGCGTATAGCGGGTCAAGCCCTGTTCAATAGCTTTAACCGCGGCATCTTTAATGTTCTGTGGTGTATCAAAATCCGGCTCGCCGGCGCCAAAACCAATAACATCAACACCGGAATCTTTTAATTCTTTAGCTTTAGCGGTAATTGCCAGCGTAATAGAAGGTTTTACTGCCCTAACCCTGGCCGCTAATTTACTCTTAACTACTTTTGTATTTTCCATCTTATTTCCCTTATTTAAAAATATTTACGCCTGAACTTTATATTCCAAAATTCAGAACAAACTACTTTTTAAAAATTAAAAAAGAATACATTTTTACTGTTATTTTACCAGCTCATTGGCCCGGTCTAAAGACTCAAAGGTTCCGGCATCGGTCCAGTAACCGGACATTAAAAAATATTTGCATTGACCGTCAGTTATATATTTATTATTAACATCGGTTATCTCCAGCTCGCCGCGCCGGGAAGGTTTTAACGTCCTGATATATTCAAAAACTTTAGCATCATACATATAAACACCGGTAACCGCGTAATTAGATTTAGGCTTTTGCGGTTTCTCTTCAATAGAAATTATTTTGCCGTCACGAACTTCCGCCACGCCAAAGCGTTCCGGGTCATGGACTTCCTGCACAAACAAACAAGAACCGCCGCTAAAAGAATTAACCGCCTCAGTTAAATTGTATTCAAAAACATTATCGCCTAAAATTACCGTTACATTATCACCGCCGGCAAAATTTTCCGCCAAACTTAAAGCCTGCGCAATGCCGCCAGCCTCGTCCTGTACTTTGTAAGTAAATTTACAGTTAAAGTCTTTGCCGGAGCCAAGTAAATTAACAACATCACCCATATGCTCGGTACCGGTAACTATTAGGATCTCTTTCATTCCCGCTTCCAGCAGTTTTTCTATTGGGTAATAGATCATTGGTTTTCTGCCCACCGGCAAAAGATGCTTATTAGTAACTTTAGTTAAAGGGAACAGACGTGACCCTGTACCTCCCGCTAAAACAATACCTTTCATATACTTATTCTCCTTTTTTTATAGCTGTCCGGCTTAAGCTTTAGTAAAAGCAGGCGAGGCAATGATCGATTCAAAGATCATCCGGCCATCAAGATTATTTAAAATATCTTCGGCACAACGTTCCGGGTGCGGCATCATCCCTAAAATATTACCCGCTTTATTGCAAATGCCGGCAATATTATTTAAAGAACCGTTGGGGTTAGCAGCGGCAGAAACCGTGCCGTTCGCATCGCAATACCTAAAAAGCACCTGACCATTAGCTTCAATTTCCGCCAGCGTTCTTTCATCGCAGTAATAATTCCCCTCGCCGTGGGCGATAGGAACTTTAATAACATCTTTAGTGATCTTAGACGTAAAGAGACTCTGTTTGTTCTCAACTTTTAAATAGATATCTTTACAAATAAATTTGAGACCTTTGTTGCGCATTAAGGCCCCGGGCAACAGACCGCTTTCTACTAATACCTGAAAACCGTTACAAATACCAATGATCCGGCCGCCGTTCTGGCCGTAGCGGATAACTTCTTGCATAATTGGTGAAATTTTAGCAATAGCGCCGCAGCGCAGATAATCGCCGTAAGAAAAGCCGCCCGGTAGAATAATACAAGTATCAGACTGTGGATCTTGAAATTCGGCAGGCAGTTTTTCAGAGGCGTGCCAAATAACCGCCGCTTTCTGTCCGGAAATTTTAGAAGCGGCAAAAAAACAGTCATGTTCACAGTTACTGCCAGGAAAATTTATTACACCAAACTTCATTAAATAATACCTCTTTTTTTTAGTGCGGTGATTTTACCATATTTATAAAATGTGTCACCTGAGTTATTTAAAACGGTAGTTAAGGCGGTCTATTAACGGCACAAACATATTCATAATTAAAATAGCATAACTGACCCCTTCGGGATACCCGCCGTAAACGCGAATGATCATTGTCAAAAGACCACAGCCGGCGCCAAAAAGCAGTTTACCTTTAGTGGCCATTGGCGAAGTAGTATAATCGGTAGCCATAAAAAAAGCACCCAGCAGCAAACCACCAGCCAGCAGATGATAAAAAACCGGCAAACCTAAAGAGAGCGAAAAAATTATCACAATAAAAAAGTAAGCACCGGAGATCCGCCAATCGATAACTTTTTTATAAAAAAGATACCCGGCACCTAAAAGCAGTAAAAAAGCGGAGGTTTCACCAATACAACCGCCGACATTGCCAAAAAAGAGCGCCCAGAGCGACGGCAAAACCGCTGTTGGGTCATCTTTTAAAACAGCCAGCGGCGTCGCGCCGGTAACGGCATCAAAAGGTTTTGGCCAGGTCGTCATCATGACCGGAAAAGAGGCCATTAAAAAAGCCCGCCCCACCAGTGCCGGGTTAAAAATATTATAGCCCAGTCCGCCAAAGAGCATTTTGGCCACAAAAATAGCAATAAAAGCACCCAGAAGAACAGCCCACCAGGAGACCGCCGGCGAAACACTCAACGCCAATAAAAGTCCGGTCACTACAGCGGAGAGATCGTTAAGTGTGGCGGTCCTTTTAAAAATTTTAGCAAACAGCCACTCACTAAAAACAGCCATCCCAATAGAACAGCCGATCAAAAATAAGGCGTTAAAACCAAAGGCTATCACGCCAAATAAAGCAGCCGGCAAAAGCGCAATTAAGACATCTTTCATGATATCGCGCGTGGCCACACCAGCCTTAATATGAGGTGAAACAGAAACTATTACTTTATCGGTCATAAAAAACTCCCTTATTTGGCAACAGCGCTATTTCTGGCTTTTCTTTTGACCAGACGGGCGTTCTGTACTAAAAATCTGTTGGCCGGACATTCAAAAGCACAGCGGCCGCACTCCATACACTGGTCGGTCCCTTGATCCTGATAAGGATGCAAGCCCAGCGGACAAGCATCAACACAGCGTCC
>CAYUXF010000026.1:0-11198 GCA_964448755.1 uncultured bacterium | reverse complement strand
TTAAAAGCGCCGGAAACCGTGACCACCCGGTCAATTAAAGGCAGACCGGTCTGTAGTGTTTTAGCCAGCTGATAGGCAGTGCCAACGTTACAAACCACTACACCCACATCCAGGGGAATCCCCTTGTTGGCGACTTTGCGGCCTAAAACTTTGTGAACCAGAACTTTTTCAGCACCCATGGGGTAAGCGGTTTTTAAAACTTTAATTTTACAAAACTCTTCGGCGCCCGCCTGCTTTAAGAGCTCCACGGCATCCAATTTATTATCTTCAATACCAATGATCATTTTTTTGGCTTTAACCGCTTTGGCAATTGCCCTAAAACCCAGCAGAACTTCGCGCGGATACTCCAAAAGCAAACGATGATCCGCCGTCAAAAACGGTTCACATTCGGCGGCATTGAGAATGACAGTATCTACTTTTTTATCGTCAGGCGGCGAAAATTTTACGTGCGAAGGAAAGGCCGCACCGCCCATGCCAACCAAACCGGACTCACGAACTATTTCGCGGATCTGCTCGTGGTCAAGTTCATCCAGAGAAGGCTTAGCAGAAATAGTCGGATCAAGCGTTTCTTGAAAATCATTTTTGATCTTTATCACATCTACCAAAAAAGCCTGCGGATTTTTCATTTTAAGCAATTCCACAACCTCACCGGAAACAGGCGAATGGACATTGGCCGTCACAAAAGCATCAACCGAACCGATCAACTGCCCTTTTTTTACTTTGTCGCCAACCTGCAGTAAGGGTTTAGCCGGCGCGCCGATATGCTGAGACATTGAAACATAAAGAAATTCCGGCGGCTCAATAGGCGTTATTGCGGCTTTTTCTGTCAGCTCTTTATAGTGCAACACGAATTAAAGACCCTTTCGCGGACGGTTAATAATAGCAATAATTGTACCCAAAACTAAAAAAGCACCGGGTGGCAAAATAAAAATAATTATCGGCGTATAATTTACGGGCATTAAATGATAATCAAAAATCGTGCCGTTTCCTAAAAGCTCTCTGACCGAAGCCAAGAGTAAAAGTGCGGCAGTAAAAGCAATACCATTATTAAATCCATCTTTTAAAGAAGCGGCCCAATCGTGGCGAGAAGCAAAAGCTTCGGCCCGGCCTAAAATAATACAATTAACTACAATAAGTGGAATAAAAATACCCAAAGATTTATGCAGATCTGGCAGCCAGGCAGCCATCAGCATGTCGACAATAGAAACGAACGTAACTATAACGACAATAAAAGCCGGTATTCTGATCTTAGCGGGTATCACATTGCGCAAAAGCGAGATCATGACATTAGAACAGATCAAAACAAATGTCACGGCCAAGCCCATCCCCAAACCGGCAAAAGCGGCGGTAGTTACAGCCAGTGTTGGACAAAGCCCCAACAGCAATTTAAAAACAGGATTCTCACTAAAGATCTTCATAATAAGTCCTGAAATATTATAATAATATTAGGGCTTTGTAAATCAAATAGCTTTTTTTATTTACCATCTGCTATAGCTAAAGCTTTATTTAAAACCGCAGCTGACCCATCTTTATAGGACAAAGAATATCTGTCAGCACCTTTGCCTACAGATTCATAATAAAATCTAAATTTAGGCTCTGTGCCGGAAGGTCTTACCAATACCCAGCTTCTATCTTCAAAAACAAGTTTCAAACCATCAACAGTAATTACATCAACAACCTTTTTCTTCTCTCCACCAATAACAATTTCTTCATCAATTTTAGCAAGGCCATTATCTAAGATCCCGGAAACTTTCTTTTTATAAGCCTGCCAAATATCTACATTTTTAAATTCCGGATTTTCCAACTCCATCCCGTCTTTATCCGGATAGAAACAACCGTATTTTTTCTGACATGCAGCATAGTATTCATCAAGATTTTTATTCGTTTTCATCATAATATCTATCGCAGCCAAAAGTCCTTGTATTGCACATTTTTCCAGTGTAAATCTGGTATAACCATCAGACTCTTCAAAAGCAATTAAAGCATTGCCTTTGCTTAGTGCTTCTCTAAAATTTTTAAAACCTACTGCCGTCTCATAAACCTTTTGATTATGAGCAGCAGCAATAGCGCCGGCCCAGGCGGTAGTTGCCACAGAATACGCAACACCTCCGGTCATGCCGCTTTCCAGCATTGCAGCATACGACATAGGTGCAAAATGATTCATATCAATATCCATATTGGCAGTAGCAAAACGGATACGATCCGCATCAGGATCAAGTGCCATACCTAGTGTATATTTTTTACCGGAAGCTTTAAGCATTTTTATAATCGGGGCCTGATTTTTAGCTGACGGCTCAGGCTTTATCCCATGGAAAGAATAATCATCATCAGTATTCAGAAAAGTTATTGCATCACCCATTTCAGCAATAAAATCATCACCCAAAATAGCCTCTATATAACCACGTGAAGAACCATGCATATTATCAATAACCAAACACAAGTCATCTTTTATTGAACGCAGATAATCTTTCAATGCTTCAATTTCACCAGGAGCTTTTTTATCATAATAAGATCTAAATATCTTAGAGGCATTTACTTTACTAACTAATTTTGAACCATCCGCACTCTTCTTAGCAGGAACAAAATCAGTATCTTTCATATAACCATTGGCAATATCTTCAATAATAGACGTTAAATTCTTATCAGCCGGGCCGCCGTCTGCCGGATTAAATTTCAAACCGGCATATTCCATAGGATTATGCGACGGAGTAAAGTTAATTGACCCTGCAGCGCCAAGCTCTGTAACCAAGGCAGAACCAACACCAGTCGGACACTCGCCAGCCAAATGAACTTTAATGCCTTGAGCGGTCAATTCTGCAATTGCCGCCGCAATAAACTCATCACCCATAAAACGATTATCTCTAAAAACAACAATACCGTTTTCTTTAACCTCATCAAAAGAACTATAGCCATTCTCTTTCAAAAACTCATCACTCTTCATCATTTCAATAATAGCTCTAACTACTTTATGAACATTATAAATAGAAAACTCTTCACCAATAGGATCACGCCAGCCGGAAGTACCAAAAACAATAGTTTGGGCCTTAACGCTAATTCTCGCAACATTTCCCATTGCTTCTCTAATATCGGTAATTAATCCTTTGTAATAAGTTTTTTCATGATTATCATCGGTTTTATTCATATATCCGCCAAGAAGATTGGCAATTTCCCAGAATTTATCTTTAGCTAAAAGCTCAGTAAATTTCTGGTCCTGATTTAAATTTAAAGAAGGTACCTGATCAACAATTTCAAATATTTTAGATTTCAAATCAATTTTTATCTTATCTATATTCAAAAACAGCTCATTCAAATCAATATCTTTCACAACTTTTTTCTCCATAACATCCTCCTTATTGATATCTGAAACTAACTCATACATTATTATCGCAACAACTCCCGTTAATATTTCAATTTAAAACAAAAGGACTAAAAAATTGGCTTTCAGTTTATCAAGGGCACTTTTTAGCGTCAAGAAAAAGAATAGACCGCTAATTATACTTAAATAAATTGACACGATGATGTATAATAAATGACTTATAAGGGTATTATAAGCAGCAAAACATCAATTATAATTAAGAAGGGAGCATTTTATGAGCAGAGAACGCGAAGGCAGTAATTTTTTAGAAGGTTTACTTATTGGCGCAATACTAGGAGGGTTACTTGGTGTCCTGTTTGCTCCGCAATCGGGTGAAAAATCCAGAGCCTGGTTAAAAAAAGTAAAAGATGAAAACCAGGATGTCATAGACAGTGCCGTAGAGACCTCAGAAAATCTCATCTCTTCATCTAAAAGCGCCATTAAAGACGGCTTTGATAAGATCGCCTCTATGATAGAAGAAAAACTGCCGGAAGCCAAGCGCGGCAAAAAAGGGGGTCTTGAGTAATGGATCTTGTACTGATACTCAAACCTATCATCAGTGTCCTGACCGCCCTGCTGCTCCTGGCGCTGCTCTTTTGTGTAATTTATATCACTAAAATAATTTATAAAATATCGCGTATTGTCGACCGCGTGGAAATGCTGACCGATATCAAAGGCTGGCTCGATATCACTAGGTTTTTGCGCCGGAAAAAGAAGAAAAAAGAATAATTTTCCCAAGTAGAGGCATGTTTTAGAGATACACCCCTTCAGTCATGAACTATTCACTAGATGAGAGCTCAGTCTTTAGATTAACTCACCCCCTCACTCCCCCTCTCTTTAAAGAGAGGGGGAAGCTTAAGCGGTAGCTAAGCAGGGGGTGAGTTAAAGATTTGGCAAGGTGCCCCCTTGGGGGGAGATGTGCGACAGCACAAAGGGGGTATGTTTTAGAGATTATTTTTTACAGTAAATCCTAAACCTTAACTTCACTAAACCAGTAACCGTGGATATTGCACTTGATCACGACCCGCACCGTACCGGTCGTCCCTTCTTTTAAATGCAGTGCGCCGGCGGGGTTAATTTTGGCCGTGAGGTGCATTCTTTCCACAAAAACATCATCTAAATAGCAGTCAATAAACTGAATAAAATGCTTCTCTTCTGCCGGGTGCAAAACCTCACCAATACGCATTAAGACATCGCTGCAATTATGGTCAGAGATCAAACCGCACTCTCTGTTCAGTTTTAACGCCGGAACATGCTTAACTTCCGCCTCCGGGCTCTTTTCTTGAGATTCTTTAAAAATATTATCATTTTGGCTAAATTTATCTCTGGGTGCCCAGCAGACCGGACAATTAGCCGGCGCTTCATTAAAAGCAAGATGACCGCAAACCTGACAAATAAAAACTTTCATAATTAACCTCCTTGTTATTTTAACTGTTTGGTTATTATAACACGGGAGATTACACAGCTAAATTATTTTATTGTAATATGCTTCCAGTTTAGCGGTCTGCTGCTGCAGATCAAACTCTTTCTCCACCAGCTTACGGCCATATTCGGCATACTCCGGCCACTTGTGGCTGTGTTCTAACATTTTGCGAATACCGCTCTCTAATCCGCAGAGGTCTCTTTCGTGGACCAAAAAGCCGTTCTTTTTATCATGAACTATCTCCGCTATACCGGAGTGATCAGTGGCCAAAAGCGGTTTACCAAGCGCCGCCGCTTCAATTAAAACCGTCGGCAGACCCTCTTTATCGCCGTTGGCGGCGGTAACCGAAGGTGCCATAAAAATATGCGCTTTTTTGATCTCTTCAATATACTCGCTATGCGGTCTGTTCCCCATAAAAATTACCCTTTCGGCAAAAGGTGAACTCGCCACTATTTTTTTTAAATGATGTTCTTCTTTGCCGCTGCCAATTATTTTCAAAGAAAGTTTTTCATATTCGCCCGCCATAGCTAAAAAAGCTTTAATGCCGTATTCAAACCCTTTTTTCTCCACAAACCGGCCGCACATTAAAATAACAATATCTTCATTGTCTTTTAACGGTTTAAAAGAATAAGGAAATTTCTCCAGCGCCGCACCGCCGTAATTAACAAATGTCCGCGAAGGCGGCGCCCCAAAACCTATCAGGTCCTGACGCATCTGTTCGGAACAAACCAGAAAAAGATTCCCTTTTTTGAACAGTTTTTTTAACTGCCGGCGGTAAAAGGGATTCCGGGTATGTTTATAAACATCCAGCCCGTAGAAACTGGTCACCAGCGGGATCTTTAATTTCTTTTTATACTGCAGAGCATAAATTCCCATATAGCCATAGTGGGCGTGCAATAACTCAATTTTCTGTTCTTTCATTTTATTTAACAAATACTTTTCGCGGCCAAGATCGCCCCAAAAAAGATCTTTTTTTCGCTCCCGGTCAGAAAGCTCATCAATAGTTGTCACTTGTTTATACGGAAACAAGTCACTGTTCTTGCGCTGCAAAGCATAAGCAAAGACCTCATGCTGGCGCAGCAAAGCCAGCGGTTCAAAAATAAATGTTTCGGAAACATCTAGAAATCTGGTAGTAAAAAAACCTATCCTGGCCATCAGCCCTGCTCCTTTTTAAACCTCACCGTTCTCTAAAGCCTCTTTTTTCTCTTTGGCTAAGAACTGGATGGTATAAAGTTTCTTATATATCGGATTATTGGCCAGTAATTCCTCATGTTTACCAACCCCTTTTATTTCACCGCGATCCAAAACCACTATCCGGTCGGCATGCAGAATAGTAGAAAGACGGTGCGCAATAATAAAAGAAGTCCGACCCTGCATTAAATTATCCAGCGCCTTCTGGACCAGTTTTTCAGACTCAGAATCCAGCGCCGACGTAGCTTCATCCAAAATCAATATCCGTGGATCGCTCAAAATAGCTCTGGCAATAGCCACCCGCTGACGCTGTCCGCCCGATAATTTAACACCGCGTTCACCCACCAGCGTATTGTATTTAGAGGCAAACATTTCAATAAACCCGGCGGCGTTGGCCATTTCGGCCGCCCGCTCAATTTCCGCCTGTGTGGCGTTATCGCGCCCGTAGGCAATATTATCTTTAATCGTGCCGCTAAATAAAATTGTCTCCTGCGTAACTATCCCTATCTTACTGCGCAGCGACTCAAAAGAAAGATCGCGGATATCATGGCCGTCTATTTTTATAGAACCTTCGGTAACATCATAAAAGCGCGGTATCAAATTAACAAACGTGGTTTTTCCAGCGCCCGAAGAACCAACCAATGCTATCACTTCGCCCGCTTTAACATTTAAATTAACGTTTTTAAGCACCGGCCCGTTCTTGGCTTCATAGGCAAAAGTCACATTTTCCAGATCGACATCGCCATTAATATTCTTAATATTGATCGCATCTTTTTTCTCCTGCACCGTCGGCGCCAGATCTAAGAGCTCATAAATACGGTCAAGCGAAACCATGGCCTGCTGCTGTTTAGCATGGACCCGGCCTAAAATATTAATGGGGTTAACCAATAAACCTATACCGGTAATAAACGCCACAAAGTTTCCCACCGTTAAACGGCCGTTAATTATCTGCAAACCGCCCACCATAAAGATCAGGAGGATCATCACCACCTGGATCATAAAGAGGATCGGCGACTGTAAAGCGTAAAGACGCGAACTTTTCATATTGATCCAAAAAGAGAGCTCAGTCTCTTTGCGGTATTTATCTATCTCTTTTCTCTCGGCGGCAAAAGCTTTAATAATACCAATACCGTAAATAGTTTCCTGTAAAATAGCGGAAATATCGGCCTGTTTGCGCTGATTATATTTACTGATCTTTTTCATGGTCTTGCCAAAACTTTGAATTAACCAGGCAAAGAGCGGCAGTGTAATAAATGTCATGACTAAAAGCTGCCAGTTCAAAACTAAAAGATAGATCAAGACGCCTACAAACGTGACCATCTCCGGGATCAGTTCCACAATATTAGAAACAAAGACACCCTGCACGACATTAAGGTCGTTCATAGAGCGCGACATGATCTCGCCAATTTTCCACTTAGCGTAAAAATCGTGCGAAAGTTTTTGCAGATGCTCATAAATAGAATTTCGCAGCTTCATGACCACCCGCTGAGCTATCCAGGACATATTATAGGTTTGACCAAAAGAAGCCAGCGAGCGGACCAGCGCCAGTAAAACACCGCCGCAAATACGGTAAATAAACAAACCAACGTTCTGGCGTTCAATATCATAACTGAGCTCACGGACCAGCGCTAAAAAATAGACGTTAGAGACCGCAAACAAAAAGACATTTAAAAAAACAAAGACCAGCCGCAGAAAATACTTTTTATAATACGGCCATAATTTAACATAGAGATCAAACATCTTTACTCCTCTTTATTCAAATACCGCTGCAGGGCGTTCTGCCAATCCGCTATTTTAATTTGCAAAACCCGCTCTGTTTTGGAAAGATCTAAAACAGAATAAGCAGGCCTTATTGCCGGCCGCGGAAACTCCGCAGTAGTACACGGCAACACCTTAACGGTTTTGCCGGCCAACCGGACTATCTCCTTGGCCAGGCCAAACCAGGTAGTTTGACCGGCGTTAGTAAAATGGTAGCGGCCGTAATCATGACAATCGGCAAACAGTACCAGTGCCGCGGCCAGATCTTCAGTATAAGTCGGCGCGCCGCATTGGTCGTTAACTACTTTTATTTCGTCTTTTTCGTCAGCTAGTTTCAAAATAGTATCAACAAAATTTTTGCCGTTGCGGCCATAGAGCCAGGCGGTCCTAACAATAAAATACTTGCAGCCCGCCTCTTCTAAAAACTGTTCGCCCGCCGCCTTGGTTTTGCCATAAGCAGATACCGGCGCCCGGGTTTCTTCTGTATCATAAGGCGCCTGCGCCAGGCCGTTAAAAACATAGTCGGTACTAATGTGCACCAAAACACTCTTGCCGGCATTTTGCGCCAAATTCTTTACCGCCAAAGCGTTAACGGCATAGGCTTTGTCATATTCGGTCTCACAGAGATCCACATTAGTGAACGCCGCGCAATTGTAAATTACCGCAAAATTTTCCGCCGCCAGCAGTTGGGCTACCGCCGTGTTATCAGTCAGATCAATTTCCGGCAGATCGACACCTTTAACATCATAACCTGCCTTTAAAAGTTTTTGATAAAGCAAAGAACCCAGCATCCCTTTGTAGCCGGTAACCAAAATTTTTTTCATTTTAATAGAAAACCTCTTCAAATTTTTCTGCAATATTTTGAGCAGCGCCCGGGTCACCCATAAAAATTTTCAAATTATCATGGATCTGCCGCCGCTCTTTCATGTTTAAGAGCAGGCTTTCGGCGCTCTCGGCCACTTGCTGCGGCGTTAAATAACCTTTCAGCTCCGGAACTATTGTCCGTGCTGCTTTAATATTTGGTAAAGCGACCAGCTTGACCTTGTTTTTAATCAGCAGAATAGCCAGTTTTTTTAATAATTTTCCCAAGAAAGGTATCTCAGCTAAAAGACCAAACACACCCATAAAAGGGATCAGCTCCGGATAATTAAACGGCAAAAGAACGAGCATCGGTATCCCCAAGGCGCCGGTAATAGCCGTGTTAGTCCCCACCAGACAAATGACCAAATTATATGCCATGCCGGGTTTTTCAAAAGCGGCGCCCGCTAGGCCATAAGCGGCGAGCTCTTGTTCTGTTAAGCCCCAAACAAAATTAAGGTTAGGATATTTTTTATTAAGCACTTCTGCTGTCTCTTTTAAAAAAGGGACCATTACTTCCCGGTGCTTCGGCCGGCTGCCGGGATAAAGCCCAACATTAATAGTGCCGGCGCCAATTGGCCGGTCCTGATAAACAAGTCCGCGTTTTTGCGCCGCGTCAACCATTAGGTCGCCGTCCACTTCGGGACGAAAGATCAGTTTAAATTTAGTTTTTTTAGAGAGGTTTTTATCGTCAGCGGTATAGGCGTAAGCGTCAAAACCGTTCCGTTCAGAGAGCCGTATGGCATGCACTCCATCGCCGCCGCCATAAAAGACAATGCTCTTCTCTTTAAAGGCATAACCTGGTGGCAGCTCTTTTTTTAACCAGTATTTTTTGTATTGTTCCGCACTAAAGACATTATTAAACAGGCCGCTCTTAAGCGCCTGTACAGGCTCTTCTCCTGAAGCATACTGGCAGGGAACTACAAAAAGCGTCCTGACAACAGCCGGCCAGCGTTTTTTAAACTCTTCTGCCAGCGGCAGAACAACACCATTGAGTTCACCGGGACCATTGACGGTAAATATTATCTCCTGAACAGCCATAATTAAGTTATATTATTATTGATATTAGCCTATTTAGCAAGTTATTCACCAAGCAGCTTAGTTAAGATCGAAGAAACTATCGCCGGGTCGGCCACCGGTTTAATACCGTGTTCTTCCGGCAGATAGAGCGGCACCAGATCAACAGCCATTAACCTGCCGTTATAGAAAAAGAACCTTTCCAGAATACCTTCGCGGGTATCACTGGACCAGAGCTGGTCAAAAACCAAATTTCCCAGGCCATAAGAAATAAATTTATCCCGGTAAAAAGCCACCCGCTGCAGCCAGTGGGCTTGATCGCCAGCTACCAGGTCGGCGCCGTTATCAATAAAAAATTTAGCCCAGCCATTCTGCTGTTCGTCTGGCACCGCAATATACTCTTTACCCCAGTTGGGCATAACTATCAAAAAATCCACCCGGGCTTTGGTTTTCTTTAAAAGCTCCGCCAGATATTTTTTGTCGTCAAGCCAGCTAATGCCAAAACTCGCTTTTCCGGCGGCGGCAATAGAACCGTAAACACTGTTAAAAGCCAAAAAGCCTATCTTGAAATTACCCAGATCGTAAATGACCGGCGCGCAGGCCAAACTGCGGTCATTGCCGGCACCGGTATATTGAATGCCGTGCTCCGTCAGTATCTGCATGGTCTCTTTTAAACCCTCTACCCCGGCGTCACCCATGTGGTTGCCGCTAATAGAAACAATATCAATACCGGCAAATTTTAAACCCTGCACATAGACCGCTTTGCCGTATAAAAGCCATTTGGAATCAGGTTTCTCATAATTATTAATCAGCGGCGATTTTAAATTGACTATTGAACAATCGGCCCGGCGCAGAATATCGGCAATGCCGCGCCAGGGGTAAAAAATATCGCCGGTATGCTGAATAACGGCATGCACACCGCGCGCCAAAACCACCGTCCCCCCGAGCACTACTTCTCTTAAATTTTTAACATTAAATTTCGGCAGACTGAAACTGTTGATATAAAAAGGATATTTAGGAGAATTATCCCAGAAGTAAAAACCGTTATAGCGGAGCGTCCGCAGCTGCGGCACCGCGTAGTTCCAGGGGACAGCGGCAATGTAATTGCGATTGTTCAACAAAAAAGCGCTCAACTCTTCGTCGGCAACCAGACGGGGCTTTTTCTTAATACCCAGCCGGCGGCAGAGTTTTTTCTCATACTTTTGCGGCAAAACCAGCCGGTATTCGCCTCTGCCGTTAACAAGCGCGTTGAGCTCTTGGCTATTCAGTTCAAAATTATGCGCGTAAAAGCTTTGCAGAAAAAGGACCGGTGTGCGAGAAAAAAAATAACCGGCCAGCATGACCGTTAACAACAAGAAAAAGAGCAACATTATTTTGAATTGTTTCATTGAGAAAAAATTATACCACAGAGAATAATAACATTAAAAACATTGCCAATCTGGTTAACGCACATCTCACTCAAGGGGGGGGGGAGTTTTTTAAATAATTGTTTTACTAAAACACCCCTTCAGTCATGAACTATTCGCTCTATGCACCACATTGGGTGCATAGCAAGCCGCTCAAGTTCATGCCAGCTTCCCCAGGGGGAAGCTACAG